>CANRMD010000024.1 GCA_947631645.1 Candidatus Gastranaerophilales bacterium | reverse complement strand
TTTATAAGAATTATTATAGTATTGTGTTTAATTTGAATGGAGATGGGACTATTAACACTACCGTTGAAAATAAATATAATAAGTTGTTCTTGGAAAGTACAAGTTTAAGTTCTTTGGCTTTTAATGACGATAAATTCAGTTCTTTAAGTACATCAGCTATGCTTGCAAGAGGTGATGTTCCTGAAAGCCATAGAAGAGTTGCTGATAACTATATGGTAATTAAAAAAGTGTACGGCAGTCCTGTTGTTCAGCCTCGTATTACTAATAAGGAAAAGGCACTGCTTGCGAAATACGATTTTAATCCTTTAGAATACTCTACAATTAAACAAATTAATGAAGAATTATCTTTCCTTAAAAGATGGTCTGTTTCTTTAGAAAAAAATTTGAAAAATGATGCGGATGAAATTGTACAAATAAGAGCAAAAGAATTAAAATCTTTAGTCGCTTCAAGATATGTAAATCTTTCGGGTGAGATATATTCGGGCTATAAAGCTATAGAAAGATATTTTGAAGAAATTTCAAAATATTAAAAATATTCTTTGATACAATTAGCCAATTCTTCTGCTTTATTTACGGCAAGCCTTTGCAGTTCTTCGTTTTCAAAGAAATCATCGGTACCAATGTAATCTTTAACAATTTTTCGAGCAAAGCTTCCGAGAGCAACTCCATCGATATCAACATTGCACTCTTTTGCGAGTTTTGATGTTTTGGAATTTGTTCCGCCTGATAAAATAAGGTATACATTTAAACCTGAGTTTCTTATTAATTCTCCGAATGCAACGCTCTGCAAAGTTGATTTATAATTATCTTCGCCGCCCGACATCGGTTTGCCGTCAGCTTGTAACATTATAAAATCTTCGTTTTCACTCATCTTTTTTATTAAATTAATTAATTTATCATCACCAAGTTTTGAACGGTCAAGACATATACTTAAACAACCTTTATATAATGATTTTATTTTGTTAAATGAATCAATTATTGCATCTTCATCAGAACTTGTGCAATGGAACTCAACGCAGTCTATATTTTCTGAGATAATCGGCAGCAGCATTTCCCATGGTGTTTTATATTTGTGCTCTGTAATTATTGCATCAAAAGAGCATTTATCTTTACATTTTGAACAGCCAATACAGTTTTTTTCATTAATTTGTATTTTTTCATCTTCCATGTATATTGCATTTTGCGGGCATACTGTAATACAGGATGAACAGTTTATACATTTTTGTCTGTTTACTACAGCTTTAGTTAAATGAATATCATTTTGCATTCCGACGCTTACGCATATTAAAACAGCATTTTCTTTACCTGCTCTTTTAAGTCCGTTTTTTACCGCGTTAATTGTTTCCTGTTTCGCACTTACATCTATCATGTTAAAACCGGCAAGAGAGTATACATATGATAATTTTTCTATTTCTTTTATATTTTCATTACCCGCAGCACAAATCAGCTTTAAACATTTATTATTATTTAATATATTTGTTAATTTATTCATATTCGTATTATATAATAAACTAAAATGGGAGAATAGAATGAACACAATTAATTCAAAAGAATGTTTATTTTTAATTATTGACGTACAGGAAAAATTGGTCAATATGCTTGAAGATAAAAGCGTGGGTGATAATGCCGTAAAACTTGCTAAAGCTGTAGGAATATTAAATTTGCCCGTACTGGTTACCGAACAGTATCCAAAAGGGCTTGGACAAACTTTGCAAGAAATAAAATCGGCCATAAATAATGGAATATATATAGAAAAAACTAATTTTAGTGCATTAAGAGAAAACGGTTTTGATGATTTATTGAGTGATAAAAAACAGATTGTAATATTTGGGATAGAAACACATATTTGTGTATTGCAAACGGCTATAGATTTATTAAATAAAGGTTATGAGGTTTTTGTTGTATCGAGTGCATCGGGTTCAAGAAAAGAAGAAGATAAACAAGCAGCTCTTCGGCGGTTAATACATGCCGGGGTTCAAATAGTAACAGTGGAAATGGTTTTGTTTGAACTTTTAGAATCTTCAAAACATCTTAATTTTAAAGAAGTTCAGGCACTTATAAAATAAAGTTATATCAAATTAAGTTAAAATATAAGTTTTTAATGGCATATATGTAACTTTGTAATTTTGCTTACCGAAACAACTGCAAGGCTTCGTCTGTTTGAACGTTAGTGAGTTACGAAGCCTAAAGTTGAGGTTAGCAAAATAAAAGTGAAATATCAGACATTAAAAGCTTATATTTTAACTTGAATGGTTTTATTTTTTTAATTTACGCTCATCCATAAGATTTTGCAGACGTTCATACAGTTCAAAATTTGTGTTAAGCTGTTTAGCTCGTTTTTTTGCATAGTCAACAAGTTTATAAATGTATTCCGGTATATTGTTTTTATTTTCAAGATACCAGTTTTCTTCTATATCCAAAACTGTTGTATAAAGCCCTGCGTCATAGTTTGCTTTCATCCAGCTTTCGATTTCTTCTGTGGTATCGTTTATCCCGGGGATAATAATAAATTTAGCACTGACTAAATATCTGCCTAAAAAAGTAGTTTGTAGTGCATATTTTCTGATTGTTTCACGAACCTTATCATAGCAAGGAACTTGTTTTATTTTAAGAAAAGTTTCACTGCTCCCCGAATCTACGGAAACAACGACATAACCTCTTATTTCATTAATGGCTCTGGCAAGAGCGGGACTATATATTATTCCTGATGTATGGGCTCTAATTCCCCAAAAATAATTATCTAAAAGATAAGTAACAATATCTTCAAATTCATCCAGCAAAGTGGGTTCACCGCCTCCAAAAGATATTATTCCTCCGGGGCGTAAAATAGATTTTTCATACATTTCTTTTAATATGGGCAAAACTTGATATAATCTTTCTTTCGCAAAATCTTCGGGATGTTTTGCCGCAAAACAGTATATACATTTTGAATTACAGTTCGTAAAATGACTTATATACAAATTATCAATATATCTTGTATTGTCCCATTGGGCTTCTTTTAAATACGGACAAGATATACATCCTTTGTTGATTTTACCTTTTTTATGGAAGCGTCTGTACATTTCTTTAATTTTAAATACTCTGTCCCAGTCTATTTTTTGACCCGTGTAGTTATTTCTTATAATTGCCTGACTGCTTCCTTCATGCCCGCAGTGACAGCACATGGCAAGTTTATAGCTGAAAAATACAAGCCCATGTTCTATCCAAGGACAGCTGTAATAGTGTCCTTCTTTCTTGCTTACAAATTTTTCATTATATATAAACATTCTTTACCGCTTATTTCTAATTATCTTATATATTATATCAATCTTAGGAGAAAACTCTATTTCTAAATTATTATATTTAGACATGTTTTCTGCAAATATTATTAATTCTTTTATATATTCAGGGATTGAGTTTTTTATATTAATTAAAAAATTATAATCTATATCAAGCAGTAATTTTTTAACGCCTAAATCTCTTGATAGTATGTACCAGTCTAAAATTTCTTTTTGATTGTCATTTATACCTTGAATAATAGTGTATTTTAAAATAACTCGTTTTTGATTGAGTTCCTGAAACGACAGGTATCTTTTTATAGTGTTTATTGCAATATCGTATTTATTAATACCTTTAATTTTTTCATAAATATAAGGGCATCCTGTATCAAAAGGAACTATTACTTGAATAATGTTTTTGGAAATTGCTTCCGATATTGATTCACAATATCTGAGAGCGGGAGTGTTAACAATAATATTTTCAAAACCATAGTTAATGAGGAAATATAATATTTTATCAAATTCTGGATGAACGGTTGCATCTCCGCAGCCGAATATAATTTTTGTTTTTTTATTTATTAATTTTTTATCAAGCAGATTTTTGATTGATGGCAGTATGTCATAATGATTTGCTTTTATTAAATCTTCTTCTTTCGGCATATTACAATATTTGCAATTGACATAGCAATAATGCCAATTTAAAAGGTATATTTCTTCAAATTCTTTTAAATTTTTATTTGAAGGAGAAAAGAAAATGCAATCTTTGCAAAGCTCCCTTGGGCTGTTTAATAATATATTTTTTGAAGAAATAATTTTATCAATATCGAGCCAAATACCGTTAAAGTTATTTATTACATCTGCAAAATCAGAATAAGGACACAATTTAACATTATTCTCACAATCAAATATTAATGAATTTGAAAGATATTTGCAAAAGGTTGATTTTTTGTTATTTAAAATCATAAGACCAACCTTTATACGTTACTTGGTGAAGAATTAAGCCTGTTTTCTCTGTCGACTTTTAAATTGTAAGCACGTTCATATAACTCGCAGCTTTCAAGATTATATTGTCTGTAGCATTCATAAACAAAGTCAAAAATAACATATATATATTGAGGAATATTGTTTCTGTTTGCTTTAAACCAGTTATCTTCAATATCAAAAGCAATGTTTTTAATACCTACACTGTATGTTTTTTGAAGCCAGTTTTTAACTTCGGATAAACTGTCATTGACTCCCGGAATTAAAACATATTTTGTTCTTATAAGTCCGTTTTTTGTCTTTGCATATTTTTCAAGGTTTTTCCAAACCTTGTCGCTGCAATTGACCTGTTTAATTTTTTCATAAACCTCTTTAGAACTTGAATCAACGGAAGTTATAAGTGTTATCTTTCCAAGCTTAAGCCCTTTTTCTATTGCCGGAGAATATTTTATTCCGTCAGAGTGAATACGTATATTATAAACGTCATAGTCTAAAAGCAAATATACAAGCTCTTCAAACTCTTGCAATATAGTGGGTTCTCCACCGCCAAAGGTTATTGTTGCATTTTTTGACAATATTTTTTTGTCAATCATATCTTTTATAACGGGATAAATATTATATGTTTTGTTGGCATTAAAGAATTTTTTATCTTTTTCCGTATAACAATAAATACAGTTGCAGTTGCAGTGTGTAAAGTGACCGATTAAAACTTCATCAATATAATTATCCGTGTTCCACTCTTGCTCTTTAAGATAGTAGCACCCGCTGCATTTATCGGGTGGAGTTCCTTGTCTTGTTTGTTCTCTTAAGATATTACGCTTTTTAAAAAATTCATCCCAGTCAATCAGTTCTCCATGGTAGTCATTAATTTCTATAATGCTGCCGCCTCCGGGGTGCGAACTTATACAGCAAATTTGTACCGAATTTGAAAAAAATGTTATTCCGTGTTCTAAATGTATGCAACTTGTATATTTCAAAACATAATCCCATGTTAACTGTTTCAGCTATATTATACATTTAATTAAAATCAAAAACAAGAAAAAAGCCATTCTTGACTATTATTTTTATAAATGTTACTTTAATATTATAAATAGAGATGGGATTATACGTTGAAGTATTTAAGCTGCAGATATATTGAACATGGGATGGATTTTGAGCATACAAGGCTTGAAACTTGTTGTTTTACATGTCATAGCGGCGGCGGTAAAATAACGTTAAAAAAAGAGTATGCGGGTGAACCCATTGATTGGGAAAAACTTTTCGAATTAAAAAGAAAATACAGAATTGAGCACCGTAATGGTAATTTAATGCCTAATTGTGTCGGATGTGTTTTTTTAGAAGAAAAAGAATGGGATGAAGAAGATTATATTAATTTCCTTCAATTTAATTACTGGGTTGCATGCAATAGCAAATGCTCTTATTGTTACGAAGTTCAGAATAAAAAAATGTTTGAAAAAATAAAGCCTTATGATTCTGTTCCTGTAGTTAAGGAAATGATTGAAAAGAAAATATTACGCCCCGGTGGCGAAGTATCTTTTGGCGGCGGAGAACCTACAATCGCACCTGAGTTTGAGGCTTTAATTAATTTGTTGACCGAAAACGGGTTTCAGAATATGAGAATTCATTCTTCGGGTATAAAATTTTCTCCCGCAATTGAACAGGCTATTAGGCGTGGTGTTTTAAATGTTGTTATTTCTATTGATTCAGGCTGTGAAAAAACTTATAAAAAAATTAAAAATGTTAATGCGTATAAAAAAGTTTTGGAAAATATGGCAAAATATGCCACAGCTAATAAAAACGGTTACGGATTAATGACTTCTAAATATATTATTATTCCAAACGTAAATGATAACAGAAAAGAAATAGATATGTGGATTGATTCAGTCAGAAATGTCGGCGGAAGATGGCTGGCTTTAGATATTGAAGATGTTTGGTATAAAGTAAATAGGGCTACTATTTCTTCTTATTATTTAGATTTAGTTAATTATGTTATTGATAAAGCTAATGCTTTTGATATGAAAATTGAACTTTATGACAGAGCTCGCGGACTTAAAGAGGGTAAAAACCAACTTTAATTTTGTTACAATAACTTTTTTTTCTTTAAAATATAGCAATTTTTTTTATAATATTTTTTTTATATAAATGAAGGTATAGTATTGCTATGTTGAATATTCAAAAAATTAATTATACAAATCCTGTATTTGTAAAAAGTACATCAACCGATAAAGTTGGTGTAAACAGCAATGTTAGTATACCTCAAGATTTAAAGAGAGTAAACAGTACAAATTTACAAGCATACCATCCTTCATTTACGGCAAAAAAGCAGTCTGCAAACAATGTAGCATTACCTTCAAAAAAAGAGCAGATTAAAACAATTGCTTCGAAACTGGATAGAAACACCCAGTCTTTATTAAAACAGTTGGAAGATAGAGGTATATTAGATAATAATAACTCTAATGACGGTTCAAGCGTGCTTGAAAATCTATATAAAATAGCACGAGAACCAAGAATTATCGGGCTCGATAACGGTCAAATACTTAGAGAAGTTATTACCTCTATAGCAAACCCTGCTTCTATTACACAAAAATTCGGTGATGTACCGAATAATGTGGCAAAAGAAATTGAAAAAGAAACAGGAACTCAATTCCCGCAAAATGCTTATAATGTTATTTCTTCATCTTGCGTTGCTGCAAGTATTGAATTTAACTTAGCAAGCAGAATGCCTGCAGAATTTGCAAGATTTGCTCTCGGGCTTACCGGCGGAAACTACGGTGTTGATAAAAAGATTAAAATGACAGATATTGCCAACGGTTTTGCCGAAGCATTATGGAGTTTAAGGGAATTTAATGCAGATTCCAGCCTCTCTACGAATTGGGAAAATGTTACGGTTAAAATAAAACCCGACAGAAATGCAATAGTAAGAGCCAGAATTCAAGCTTCATACAGAGATAAAGGTGAACGTTCTTCGACTGATGTATTAATGCAGTCTGCCATACTTAATTTGGCTTCTCAAAACTCTTATGATGCTTTGATTGATGAAAGAAAAGGTAAATTTAATTCAGAAAAATCAGGTTTGACTGATTTTGAAAAAAACTTTGCGGAACAGATTGTATTCGGAAAACCTAAAGTGTCTGTTACTTATCAGAATATAGACGAAAACGGTTATTTGACAGGATACAATTGCGAACCGCAAGAAACAAAACAGCATATTTTAAAGTCTTTAGAATTGGGGCAAAATGTTATTATAGGTTATACTCACCTTGATTCTAATAATAAAATTGACGGCGGTCATGAAATAACTATTACCGCTTATGAACAAGATAAAGACGGAAAAGGCTGGTTTATATGCAATGATACTGACGATAATGTCGATTCACTTATAAGAATAAGTGAAGATAAACTACTTCCTTTAATTCACCATGCAGGCATTCCGAAAGAAGCTTTAAATTCTAATGATATAATTGCAGAACCTTGGAGAGAAATTTTAAGTGAATTTAAACAAATGATTTTGGCTGAAAAATAGAAAAATAAAAATATTTATTTTTTATAAAAAAAGAACCGATTTTTATAATCGGTTCTTTTTTCCTTTATTATATCTTATGCGTTCTTTTTAGCTCCACCAAGTTTTTTAAGAATGTATGAAGATAATTTAGATTCCAATGTCTGAGATTTAGCTTTAGTATTTTGTGTATTTACGGAAGCTGCATCTGCCTCATCTTCAAATCCCGGTAATTCGGGTTCTTCTTCTTTGATTACGGTATCACCTAAACCGCTTTCAGCTGTTTGGTCTTCCGTAGTATTTTCAGAAGCTATAGCATTATTTTGAATTCCCAATGTACTTATAGAAGCAGCATCTGCATCATCTTCGAAGCCGGGCAATTCCGGTTCGGGTTCAACTATAACCGTATCACCTGTGCTGTCGTCAGGACATGATTCTGACGGTTCTGCCGGTTGAGATTCTGATGGTGTATCAGGTTCTGAGTCTGACGGAGTTTCCGGTTGAGTATCAGGTTCTGAGTCAGTTGGAGGTTCATCAACACTTGGTTGATCGCTGCCATCATCATCTATACCGGGTCCGGGCAATTCCGGTTCGGGTTCAACTATAACTGTATCACCTGTGCTGTCGTCAGGACATGATTCTGAGTCAGTCGGAACATCGGGTTCTGTATCAGTCGGAACAGTCGGTTCCGTATCCGTCGGAACGGTCGGTTCCGTGTCAGTCGGTACATCAGGTTCAGATTCACTAGGTGTTGTAGGTTGTGTATCAGTTGGAGTTGAAGGTTCCGTATCAGATGGGTCGATTGGAGGAATATCGGTTCCTGGCTCCGTATCAGAAGGAACATCAGGTTCTGTATCAGTCGGTACAGTAGGTTCTGTATCTGTCGGAACTGTAGGCTCTGTATCGGTCGGTACAGTAGGTTCTGTATCTGTCGGAGTTGTAGGCTCTGTATCTGATGGATCTATTGGAGGAATATCAGTTCCCGGTTCTGTATCTGTAGGAGTTGTAGGTTCTGTATCTGTTGGAACTGTAGGTTCCGTATCTGTCGGTACAGTAGGTTCTGTATCTGTTGGAACTGTAGGTTCTGTATCTGTCGGTACAGTAGGTTCCGTATCTGTTGGAACTGTAGGTTCCGTATCAGTCGGTACAGTAGGTTCTGTATCGGTTGGTACTGTCGGCTCTGTCGGTTTTGTTGGCTGAGTCGGTTCAGTCGGTTTTGTTGGCTGAGTCGGTTCAGTCGGTTTCGTCGGCTGAGTTGGTTCAGTCGGTTTTGTTGGCTGAGTTGGTTCAGTCGGTTTTGTTGGCTGAGTTGGTTCAGTCGGTTTTGTTGGTTGAGTTGGTTCAGTCGGTTTCGTCGGCTGAGTCGGTTCAGACGGTTTTGTCGGTTGAGTCGGTTCAGACGGTTTTGTCGGTTGAGTCGGTTCAGACGGTTTTGTCGGCTGAGTTGGGTCATCAGGACAGTCACATCCCGGATCATCAGGATTTGAATCATCAGGACAATCACATCCCGGAGTTGTAGGTTTGCAATCACAATCACAATCGCAAGGTTTTAAAGTTTTGCATTGGTTAATTCTGTAATTGAATTGCGGTAATTTGATTTCAGCTCCGTCTTCAAATCTTGAAACGCCGTTTTCATCAACAAAACTGTAATCCATTAATCTGTTCATATTAATTGTAGAATGTTTAATAATATCTTCTAATGATTTACCTTCTGTATCATATTCGGGGTCTACATCAAATACACCGTAATTATGAACACCGTTTTTATCTTCATATTTAGTTGTAAATACATCTAAGTTTGCATATACAATTTGTTGAAGAATATTTTTAGCAAATTCATCATAGTATTCAATGCCTTGGTTTAAAACTGTTTTACCGTTACGAATATTAGCGAATTTGCCATGACCATCAGGTGAAGCATAGAATTGAAGTAAATCAATAGCACTGAATACATCACCTGTATTTAATTTGCCCGTTGTATTATCTTTTAAATCTACCGATAAAATTAACGGAGAAATTTGATAAATAATACCATTTTTATCTGTTGAACTCATATCAGCTGAATGTGATTGAGTTCTTAAAGTAGCTACATCAGGAAGAGTAATACCAAACATTGTATTATCCGTATTTTCATCAATAGCTCGGTTTATATCATGAATGTTACCTGTTTGAATAATATCATTAAAGTTCATTTTATCTAGCATATATTCAAATTCAGCAGCATTTGCAGGTGAGTTAACAATAGCATAAACGATATCACGATATGCTTCATCAGAAATATCATCACCGTATGTGCCGTAAACCATATCTTCGAAAGAAGCAAATTCACCGTCTAAAAGTGAATCAGAATCTTTTATTACACTTGCGAAAGGTGTGTTAGGAGAATATTTATGAACTGAATAGCAGAAATCTTGATCATCGGGGTGTTCGCCTTGAACTTGATATGTAATTACTGTAGGCATTGTTAATAATCTTGTATCAAGAGTTTCATCTTGGCTTGATTTCCCATAATATAGATTTAAGTTAGCAATATCATCATAATTGTCAATATCATCACCTAATTCAGCATGAACAAATGCAGCTAATGAAGGATTTGCTTGAATAGTTTCATCTATAATTTTGTTATAAAGACTTCTTCTTGCTGCACCTGAAAATTCGTCTAAATCATCAGAATAAATTTTTTGAATAATTTCACCTAAAGTAGCACCTTCATCTTTTTCTTCTGATTTATCTTGAGTAACAGTTACAATAATAGAACCGTTTTCGTTTGTAGGAATATCTTCGTTAGGATGAACTTCTACCGTACCTTCAGAATTAGTAAAATAAAATTCCGTAATTGGCATTTGTACAAAACCAATATCTGCTAATTGAGTTTTCTCTGAATTAGCTTGGGCTGCATCAAGTACTGCTTGTGCATCATCTACAGTAGTTTGTTGGTCTTGTTGAGTGTCAACAGTAGTAGGTTGATCTTTCATATTTTCTGCTTGGCAGCTTGCAAGCGGTAATGTTGATGCTAATGCAAGACCTAAAGCTATTGCTTTTTCTTTGTTCCCGGCAAAAGTTACATTTGATGGGGTTGTTGCTGTTTGGTTATTTTTATTTACTTTCTTTATTGGTAAACTATATTGACTATTTGCTGAAATATTACTAATTCTCATGTTAATTGTATCTCCTTTTAGTAAATTATCATACAATGATAAAATTCCCACAAATTAAAAATTGCGAACTCTAAACCATGTTTTTTTATTTTTTTTACATTTTTTAACATAATTATTTTTTCATTAATATTGTATTGCAAAAAAATTAAAGATAAAATATTAAATTATGGGCAAATCGAAGAAAAGAATTTTTAGTAAAAATACTGATAATATTGGTATTACGCTAAAAAGAAATGAAATAATTGATAACATTATATACGATATTAAAAATAATAAACTAACAGAAGAAACAAAAAGGTTAATAAGCCTTTTTGGTATTTCTGTTGAGGAATTGTCAGAAGCCGGAATCAGTTTTGAAGAACTTTCCGCTGTTAAACATTTACTTTATTAATTCTTCTAAACTTACTTTTTTCTGTTCAGAGGTGTTTAAATCTTTTAATGTTAAATAATTATTATTTATTTCATCTTCGCCTATAATTATTGCATAATTTGCAACTTTAGATGCTTTTTCAAGTTGTTTTGCAAATTTTCTGGAATTATAGTCAAATTCGGCTTTGAAACCAAGTTCTCTTAATTTTGAAGTTAATTTTATTGCTTCCGTTTGATTATCGGAAACTACAAAATAATCGATTTTTGTATCTTCAACTTGAGGTATTAATGAATTTAATCTTTCAACCCCCATTGCAAACCCTACTGCAGGGGTTTTAGGACCTCCTAATGTTTCAACAAGTCCGTCGTATCTTCCGCCGCCGCATACGGCATTTTGCGATCCCAGGTTGTTTGATTTTATTTCAAATACCGTCTTGGTATAGTAATCTAATCCTCTTACTAAAAATGTATTTTCTGTATATTTAATATTTAATGCATCTAAGTATGTTTTTAAATTTGCATAATGTTGTGCACATTCGGGGCATAATTTTATTCCGGATACTTTAGCTTTTAAATTATTTTCTTCAAATAATTTATTACAGGTTTCATTTTTGCAGTCTAAAATTCTTAACGGATTTTTTTCAAATCTGCTTTTGCAGTCTTCACATAATCCGTCTAAAAATGGTGCAATAGCTTTTTTTAATTCTTCTTTATATTCTTTTCGGCATGTATTACAGCCTAAAGAATTTATCTCCACAACCAGGTCGTTTAATCCTAAAGATTTTAAAAATTCCACTGCAAGCATAATACATTCCGCATCGGCAGTTGCATCTTGAATTCCGAACATCTCCACACCTATTTGGTGAAATTGTCTTTGTCTGCCTGCTTGCGGACGTTCGTATCTAAACATCGGACCAAAGTACCAAAACTTTAATGGAGGGCTTTCTCTGTAAAAATTGTGTTCTAAGTATGCTCTTACTACACCCGCCGTATTTTCGGGTCGAAGTGTTAAACTTCTGTCACTTTTTTCAAAAGTATACATTTCCTTATTTACTATATCGGTTGTATCTCCAACTCCGCGTTTAAATAAGTTTGTATCTTCAAATATGGGAGTTCTTATCTCTTTAAAATTTGCTTTATCAAAAATCTCTTTTGCTTTTAATTCAATTAATTGCCAGTTTTTTATTTCTGAGGGCAATATATCTTTCGTGCCCTTTGGTGCTTTTATACTCATTTTTTACCTCGCTTGTTGAAATTATATAATAAATATTTTTTATATGCTAAACTTGTTAGTATGAAGAAGCGTATTTTTATAAATCTTGTTTTGGTATTAATAGTACTCGGAATACTTGAATTAACTGCTTTTATTCAGGCGAAAAATGAAAATTTGAAGTTTAAACAAAAAGCTGACCGTCTGGAGGCAAATAATACACGTAATTTTAAAACAGACTATTCTGTTTTGAAAGATTTTAATCCTTCCATATGGAGAAAATCTTTTTATATTGATGATAAAAACGAAAAATCAATACTTTGGTTTGGCTGCTCATTCGCTGAAGGTGCGGGGCTTGAAGACGAACATACTCCTTGTTATAAAATTTCTAAATTGACGGGTAAAAATTGTATCAACAGGGCAAAAGGTGCTACCGGTACTCAATTTATGTATTATCAATTAAATGCACCTGATTTTAAATCTCATGCTCCTCATGCTGATTATATTGTTTATGTTTTTATTTGGAATCACTTACAAAGATTATATAATTATCAGGTTAATCCTTTAATTAACATGTTTAATTTGAGATATAAAATAAAAAATGATAAACTGGTTGAAATTAAACCGTTTTTTAAACCTTTTTACTCTTTATATTCAGTAAAAAGATTTCTTAACCGCAAGGTATATAATCAAGCAAATATAGAAAAATATAACTTTAAATTGTTTAATAAAGTCATGCTGGAATCAGTTAAAAAGACAAAAGAATATTATCATGATTCTACATTTATAATGATTGAATTTCCGGATTTGTCAAGAAAAGAACTCCCCGATTATGAAATAAAACAACTTGAAAGCTATGGTATAAAGGTTGTAAAAGTTACTGATTTGGCATCAGATATTGATATTTATGATAAAAAATATTGGCTTGCTGATGACATTCACCCTTCAGAAGCTTTATGGGATATTATTTTGCCCAGATTGGTTAAACGGAATTTATCGGAATAGTTACCGTAAATTCGGTTCCCTCGTTCTCTTTTGATGTAAAAGAAATATTACCTTTATGAAGTTCTACTATCTTTTTTGTTATTGACAGCCCAAGTCCTGTTCCTATTCCTTTTTTCTTTGTTGTGAAACCGGCATTAAATATTTTATCCTGATTTTTTAAATCAATACCTATTCCGTTATCTTTTATTTTTACGGTAAGATTTTTATTATCGGCACTTGTTGTTATTGTTATTATTCCGTTTTCTTTGTGCTCTTTTACAGCATGACATGCATTTACCAACAAATTCATAAATACTTGATTCATCATATTAACACTGCACAATACAAGCGGAAGTTCCGAATAATTTCTGACAATTTCAATATTGTTTGTTTCATGGGCAATCAGTTTTAATGTTAAATCAATTTCTTTATTAATATCTGCACTTTGAAATTCCGCTTCATCAAGTCTTATAAATCGTTTTAAAGATTTTACCATGTTTGATATTCTGTTAGCCGCTTCTATATCGACGGCATTCAGGTCTTTAAGTATGTCTTTTTGACTGTTTGAAAGGGCTTCTTCTGTAGAAAGTATTTTGTTTATTAAATTATTATTAGAACATATAGATGCCAACGGAGTATTTATTTCGTGGGCTACGCCTGATATTAATTGCCCTATAGAAGCCATTTTTTCGGTATTTATTAATTGCATTTGGGTCTCTTTAAGTTCATTGAGTGTTTTTTGAAGCTTTTTATTTTTTTTGTTAAGCTGTTCTATTAATCCCGCTTGAATTATACTGCTTGCAAGTTGTACTGATATTGATTGCAATACTTCTTTATTGTCTTCTATGTTGTATCTTTGTTTTGTTAAAGTTACTATGATTCCGAGCAGTTTGTTTTTATTGTATACAGGAATGATTATTCTTTTTACACCTTTTGGCAGAATTGAGTCTGAATTTAGATATTCTTTCAGACATACGCTTTCTGTTATATTTTTGTTTTTGATTTGATTTAATACTTCTTCTTCATATTCAATCTTTGTATTTAGGGTTTGTTTCTCGTTTATTGAGTATCTTAGAATAAAACTGTTTTTTTCTTTTGTCGCAAAATAAGTTTTAAAAGAACCTAAAAGATTATTGATTTCTTCAAGTGCGGAATTTAAAACGCTTTGAATATCGTTTGTTTCTCTGATAACTAAAGATATTCTGTTTATAATCCCCATCTTTAATACTTGAGCTCGGGAAAGTTCTTGTAATTTATTATTTTGTTCCTGAGTCTCTTTTAATTCGTCAAAACTTGATTTTAATTGATTGTATCTTCTGTTTAATGTTTCTAAATTATCTTGGGTCGTAACATCTTTAAAAACCACCGCTTTATAATTATTATATTTAAATGTATATATATAATAATATATATATTCGCCGTTAGAATTTTGATAAGTGCAAAATGTGTGGAAATTTTCTTTTGAGTTTAGAACTAAATCTAAAGGACTTTGATTTGAAAAATTATCCGATGACAGATAGCATAAATTAAAATTAAATCTGTTTTTAAATTTTTCAGGAGAATTATAATCATTAAAAACAGATGTAAATAACTTGTTTTTAAAAATCAGTTTATCATCAGAAAAGATACAAAGTGCATCCGAATAATTATTAAAAAAATCAAATTTATTCATTATAACCTATTGAAATAAGAAGAAATGATTAACAAACGCAATATATATACCTAAAAGAGCACCGACAAAGACTTCAAAAGGGGTATGTCCTAACAGTTCTTTTAATCTGTCAGCGGGCATTTGCCCGTGGGAATAAAAATCATCTCTGATTTTATTTAAGCAAGCTGCAATTTTGCCTGTAGAACGTCTTAAACCGGCTGCATCATACATTACAACCAAAGCATAACCTAATGCAATAGCAAATTCAACTGAATCAAAACCGCAAATAAAACCGACGGTTGCCGAAAGTGCAACAACACCTCCAGTATGAGCACTCGGCATTCCTCCCGTTGTTGCCAATACCTGAAAATCAACTTTTTTCGTCTTTATAATATGCCCGATAAATTTAAGAAGCTGGGCGATTATTGCTGATTCGATACCGTTTATTATTATCTCGTAACTTGTATTTAACAACATTTACTTATCCCCTTTGAAATATCAGATATAACTCCCGTTAATATTTCGGATTTTATATCAATTGAATTTAGTATATCACAAGCTTGATTACAAAGGAATAGGGCTTGTTCTTTCGCTTTCTCAAGTCCAAACATTGAAACATAGGTGGATTTTTGTGCCTTTTCGTCTTTCCCCGGTGTTTTGCCTAATTCTTCGCGAGTTGAGGTTACATCTAATATATCATCATATATTTGAAAAGCATGTCCGTAATATTGTGCAAAAAGTGTTAATTTTTCAATTATATCTTCACTTGCCCGTGCGATAATAGCTCCCGCTCTTATAGCAAGTTTAAATAATCGTGCGGTTTTATATTCGTAAATAAATTCTAAAGTTTCTTTATTTATCTGCTTTTTTTCAGAATCTATATCTACTATTTGTCCTGATATAATACCGTCAACACCCGCTGCAATAAAAAATTCTCTCAAAATTTTTAATATTATATCAGAACTTACACTTTTAGGAGTTTCATCTATTATTAATTTAGGAGCATAGCTTAAAAGTGCATCTCCTGCCAATATTGCCGTAGATTCACCGAAAACTTTATGATTTGTCAATTTTCCTCTTCTGTAATCATCATTATCCATGCTGGGTAAATCGTCATGTATAAGACTTTGAGAGTGTAACATTTCAATGGCACAAGCAGTAGGTATTACTTTTTCCGCTTCACACCCAAATATTGAAGCAGTTTCAATTGTAAGTACGGGACGTAGTCTTTTCCCTCCCGCCAGTATGGAATACCTCATTGATTCATATAAGCTTTCGGGGTATAAAACATCTATATATTTATCCAAATATTTGTTTATAATTTCTCTTAATTCGTTATATCGTTTACTTTTCATCATTTTCTTCTTTATATAGGTTTTGTTTTAGTGTTTTCCTTGATAAACCGCGTTTTTTATGTGAAATTTTTGTCATTAATTTATTTTTATTATACTTAACATTGGCTTCATTTTTAATAGAATTTTTAGAAATTTTATTTTCGTACTCTTTTGCTTCCTGAATAAATTTTTTATAGCTTTCATATCTGGAAGGTGCCATTTTTTCTGTGATTTTGTTATAGGCACAACCTTCTTCTCCTATATGTAGACAATTTTTATATTTACATTCACCTGTTTTATTCTGAAATTCGATAAAAAGTTTATCAACTTCATTGGGAAGAAGAAAATCAAATTTCAAATGCGAAAACCCCGGAGTATCAACTATAAAAGAATCGTTTTCAATATGAATTAACTCAGTGTGTCTTGTTGTATGAACCCCTCTTTTTGTTTTTTCGCTAACGGGGAGGGTCCTTAATTTTGTACTGTTTAAAATAGCATTTATTAAAGAAGACTTCCCTGCTCCCGATGCTCCGCATAATATTGAGGTGTTGTATTTTAAAATGGGTTTAAGCTCATCCAGCCCAGTTTTTTTTAACGCGGAGGTAAATACTATATCATATCCCAAAGGTACATAAATACTCGTAACTTGTTCTTTTAAAGATTCCGTTTCTTCAATATCTTCTTTATTAAAACATAAAACAGGTTTTATTTTATGATATTCACAATGGGCAATATATCTGTTTAATTGTTCAAAATTTAAATCAGGTTCTTTTAATGCGGAAACAATTATTACTTGAGTAACATTTGCTACTTTAGGTCTTGTAATGAGTGTTTTTCGATTGACGGTTTTTGCAATAAAAGCTTGCATTGAATTTTTGTCAAACTGTTCCAATTCTACAAAATCACCCGTAAATACATCCTCTTTCTGCTTTTTTAAAACAGTTTTGATTTTGCATTCGACAATTCCAAAATCAGTTTCAACATAATAAAAATCTGAAAAAATCTTAATTACACGCCCTATCATATAAATTATTATACATAAAAATATATTTAAGTTATAATTAATTTTGAAAATAGAAGTGTATAAAAAAGAAAAGAGAAAAACATGGTAGAATCAAAAAAGATTGAAATTCCTGTAGGTGAAAAGATAGTAACCATTGAAACAGGCAAGTATGCAAAATCAGCTACCAGCTCAGTTACGGTAAGATGCGGAGATACAATGTTATTTGTACATTGTTGTGTTAGCCCCGAGCCAAGAGTTGGAATAGACTTTTTCCCGTTGTTGATAGATTATGAAGAAAGAATGTCTGCAATAGGCAGAATTCCCGGAGGATACAACAGAAGCGAAGGTAAATCTTCAGACAAAGCAATACTTATATCACGTTTGATAGATAGACCAATAAGACCTTTGTTCCCTCACGGTTACAGAAACGATATACAAATTGTAGCTCAATTATTCAGCTATGATCAGGTAAATCAACCCGATACACTTGCAATGCTCGGTGCATCATGTGCATTAATGTTGACGGGAGTTCCTTTTGAAGGCCCAATAGGTGCTGTCAGAGTTTCTAAAATTGACGGAAGATTAATAGCTAATCCGACTCATCAAGAAGCTGATAAATCGGCTCTTGATATTGTTGTTGCAGGTACCCATGACAGTGTAATTATGGTTGAAGCGGGATGTAAATTTGTTACCGAAGATGAAATTATGGAAGCGGTTGAATTTGCTCAAGTTGAAATCAGAAAACAATGTGACGCTCAACTTCAATTCGCAAAAGAATGCGGAGTTGAAAAACAAGAGTTTGTTGATCCTTATGATACAACAGAACTTAAAAATATAATTAACGAAACAGCTCATGATATGATTTTTGATGCTTATCATAATTTTGACAGAACGTACAGACAAAATAAACTCGATGAAGCTAAAAAATTAGTTAAAGAAAAAGTTGAAGCACTCGGTGAAGACCACTATATCAATAAAATTATTGAAGAAACAGGCATTGACTTTGTAGCTGAAGAATTTAAAGCTGCGGAAAAGAAAATAATGCGTGCAATGATTTTAGATGAAGGGGTAAGAGCTGACGGCAGAAAACCAACCGAAGTAAGACCTATTTGGTGTGAAGTCGGAGTTATTCCGAGAGCTCACGGAAGTGCCGTATTTACAAGAGGTCAAACACAAATACTTTCCGTAGCTACTTTGGCAGGTCCCGGTATGGCTCAAGAACTTGACGGAGTTGACCCGGAAACTAAAAAAACTTATATGCATAAATATATATTCCCCGGTTTTTCAGTAGGAGAAGTAAAAGCACTAAGAGGCCCCGGAAGAAGAGAAGTCGGACACGGTCATTTGGCTGAAAGAGCTAATATCCCCGCACTTCCGTCTCAAGAAGAATTCGGATATACAATCAGAGTTACATCTGATGTACTAGAATCAAACGGTTCTACATCAATGGGCTCAACTTGCGGTAGTTCTATGGCGTTAATGAATGCAGGTGTTCCCGTTAAATGTATGATTGGCGGGGTTGCAATGGGTATGATAACCGAGCCCGGCAGAGAACCTGTTGTTTTAACAGATATTCAAGGTATTGAAGATTTCTTGGGTGATATGGACTTTAAAGTTACGGGTAATGATGACGGTATTACGGCTCTTCAAATGGATATGAAAGCTAAAGGTATTGCAAATGATACTTTAAGAAGAGCTTTAGCTCAAGCTAAAGAAGGCAGACTTCATATCTTGTCTAAGATGAGAGAAGTTATTTCTGAACCGGCTAAGGAAATTTCACCTTATGCTCCTCGTATATTTACTATGACAATTCCTGTTGAAGATATAGGAACGGTAATCGGACCGGGCGGAAAAAATATCAGAGGTATTATTGAAGCTTCAGGTGCTGAAATTGATATTCAAGATGACGGCAGAGTTACAATTACGTCTAATGATAAAGATGGTGCAGATATTGCAATGAAAATGATTAATCAAATGACGTTTAAACCTGTTGAGGGTCTTGTTTGTAAAGGTAAAGTTGTCAAAATAGTTCAATTCGGTGCTTTTGTTGAACTTGCTCCGGGAAAAGACGGTATGGTTCACATCTCACAAGTATGCAAAGAAAGAATTGATACTATTGAAGGACACTTGAATGTTGGTGATGAAGTTACGGTTAAAATTATCAAAATTGATGACAGAGGTAAAGTAAGCCTTACTATTAAAGGAGTTACTGAAGAAGAAGCCGCAAATTGCCAATAATTTAATTAAAATTATTAATAGCCCAAATTTTATAATTTGGGCTATTATTTTAAAAAAGGTATTATTTTGGGTAAGAGATTAAAATATAATTGTGTATTCGGCGGGGGCGGAATAAGGGGTATGTGCTATATTGGTGCCCTGAATGCACTTATGGAGAAAAATATAGAATTGGAATCTATTGCAGGTTCTTCTGTAGGTGCTGTGTTCGCGGCTCTTTTTGCAGTCGGATACAGTGCGGATGAAATTAAAAGTCTTTTTATGGATTTTAATTTTAATATGTTTAGAGATTTAAATATTAATTTATTTAATTCCGATATATCTTTAAGTAAAGGCGAAATTTTTCTGGACTGGCTCAGAGAAAAAATAGCAAAAAAAGTATTGGGAAAGAGTTATTCGAAAAAGAATAAGGTGTTGTTTAAGGATATTAATAAAGATTTATATATCCTTACCGTTGACTTAAACACAAATACTCCGTTTGTGTTTTCAAAAAGTACAACACCGAATGAAGAAATAGCAGTTGCTGTAAGAGCATCTGCCGGGCTTCCCGGGTTAATGAAACCTTTTAATTATAATAATATGATGTTAGTTGACGGTGATTTAATAAAAAGTTGGCCGGCGTGGAAAATATATAGTGAGCTTAATATTTCAAACAACAGGCTTTTAGAATTTAGGTTGGAAGGTTCTCGTGACGGTTCTAATATTAAAAATCCGCTTGATTATTTAAATTCGATTATTAATTCAATATGGTTTTTTTCAACAGAAAACGTATATAATTCTTTCAGCAAAAATGATAAATATGATTTTGTTGTCATAGATACTAAAGATTTAATTCTTTTTGATTTTACAATTGATAAAAATTTAAAAGAACAGCTTATTGAAAAAGGATATTATGTAACAAAAGATTATTTTGAAAGAACAATAGTTCAAAAAAGAAAAATAATTTCGGATAAATATTGCAACATATTAAAAAGAACCAAGATTTTAAATAAAATCATTTCTAAAAATAAAGCTCAGGAAGTTATTATGGTAATTAATGAAATATTGTCCGAAATGAATGAAGATTGTGAATATATTGATGAAACCATTTATAAAAAATTGAAAGAGCTTAAAGAAGAAACTGTTATAAATATAAAAAAATGTTTATTTTCAAAGAAAATAATAAATGATAAATTAATTAAAGAAAAAAACGAATATATAATAAAAATGTTGGAAGAGAAAATAGACGAAATAAGTTAAATAAAAAGTAATAAATTTTAATAATAATATCATGTCCTAACAAATTATTTTATAATTGTTTTTTATACGAATATAAATATAAGAGTGGAGAAATAAATGACAAGTGAAGGTATCCTTGAAAGAGAGCAAAACCGAGCCCAGATTGAGCAAGATAAAAGTATAATTGCGTTTAAGATAATAGACGGAATAAAAGATATACTTGAAGAGGATCATCATCAAAAACAGCCGTTATTCTTATCAATAAATGAAAAATTGCTGATAAATATGGTAAAAGAATATGTAATGAACCAGCAAAAACAGTGCATGATAGGGATTACGGGAGAATCGGCATCGGGGAAAACAACACTTGTAAACTATGTTACAAAAGCACTGAGAAAAAGATTATTTAATGAAACTTATACTACACTATGCTGCGATGATTATTATAAAGATACAGCAGAAGAATTAAAAGCCGCAGGAAGCTATGAAGAACTTTATAAAACCGGTTTTAGTTTTGATAAACCCGATGCAATAAACTTGGAATTAATGAGAGCACATTTAATAAGTTTAAAAAACGGATGCGGAGTAAATGCTCCCGAATATGATTTTGTAACTTGTGAAAGTATACCGAACAGAGCATACAAGAACCCGACAAGAGCTATACTTGCCGAAGGTTTATATGTTTTAGGCGAAGAACTTGTTGATTTGTTTGATATAAAAGTATATGTATTTACACCGTTTGAAAAAATAAAAGAAAGATGGTTTACAAGGGCTGTTTTAAGAGGAAAAACCGGAGCTGCGGCAGAACATCAATTTGAAGATGTTAATACAACCGCACAAATTTATATAAGACCTACAATGAAGAATGCTGATATTGTTATAAACGGTTTAGCGAGTGCAGAATATATTGAAGAAATAACAACGAGAATAGTAAATCTTGTAAATGATGTAATTAATTTTTACAGGTAAGATATATTAAGAAATATTATAATAAAATTTACATTTTTGTAAAAAAATGTAAATTTTTTTTTATTTTTTACTGAAATAAATTAAAGAAAAAATAAACATGTACCGATAAAAAAAACAGTAGCAGTAATACTTTTAAAAAATAAATCGGAATAAAAGACGGGACTTTAAGGTATTAAGATATAAGGCAATTTATTTTACTTTAATGTTTTAGTATTCATGTGGTCTTGTCATATGCAAGGAGAAAAAATTGGCACAATCTTCCGCGGCGGCAACACTACAACTTCATATCACAAGATTCATAAACTTTATGAACTTTACAAAGGCTTACTTAAAAAAGAGTAACCCGATAAAAATCTTTTTAACCAAAGCAGTAACTTGTATAAAAGAGTTAGCAACGGTAAGGAAGAAGTTAAGGAACATAGAAAACAGAATCAGATATGAAAAGTACAGATTAAAAAAGACAGAGTTAATATTGGCTCAAAATTCAGATCATGTCTTTTTAAAAGGTCGATCACTTAATCAAACAAGGTAAAAAGTATGGGTTTTCTGATTTCATTTAATCGAAAAATTTATTTAATGAACTATATCAATAGTCTTGAAGCCAAGATAAATACTTGTACTGAAACAAAATTAAGTATGACCGAAGAAATTGCGAATATCGGTACACAAATAAATGATATAGGAAATCCTGATTCGCCGGCAGTAAAACAGTTAAAAGCAGAAAAACTCAGACTGGAAGCGATGGAAAAGAAAATGGATATAGAATTGCAAAAATATCAAACTCAGCTTCAAGCTGCAAATACGGAAATGCAATCAGCGGATCAAGCACTGCAACAGGGTATTCAAAATTCATTCTCTTATAAAATCGGTGCATAATAAAAAGTTTAATAAATTTGTAAGGAGCAGATTATATCTGCTCCTTTTTGTTTGACAAATAACTTCTTCAATTTACAATAAAAAAGATGAAGATTTTAATTTCGGAAATAGAAAATAAAGAGAAAAAAGTTGAAAATATTAACTTTTCTCAAATATATGAAGAATTTAATAAGGAAATTCCTGTTAGAGCAAATCTTTTAGTTGAAGTTATCGGTTCATTGATAAAAATTACGGGTGAAATTGATGCGAAACTAAATTTAGTTTGTGATGTTTGTTTAAAAGAGTTTACAAAAGATTTTAATATAAAAGTTGAAGAATATTATATAAAAGACAGCTTAAATATCAATAACAGCAGTGAATTTGAGATTAAAGAAGATAATTTTGTCGAAGATTTAAACGGGTCAGATGAGATAGATATAACAGATTTTGTTTACCAAAGTATAATATTAAATATACCAAATAAACTTGTTTGTGATATAAATTGTAATGGGAATGAAAATGTAAATAAATATACAAAGACAAATTTTCAGGATCCGAGATTAGAGATATTTAAGAATATAAAAATAGAAAAGGAATAGAAATTATGGCAGTACCAAAGAAGAGAACAGGTAAAGCGAAACAAGCATCAAGACGTGCAAATTGGAAAGGCAGTGTACCTGAAACAACTATATGTACTAATTGCGGTGCAACAGTATTAACACATACAGTATGTACTGAATGCGGACAATATAAAGGTAAACAAGTTTTAAAGAAAACAACATCCGCAAAAACAGATGCTGAATAATAATAAATAAAATGGGGATATAGAATAGGATGACTAGGATAGCTATAGATGCAATGGGCGGAGATAATGCCCCGAGAGCAATAGTAGAAGGAGCTGTTTGGGCTGCAATGGAATATAATATTCCTATAGAACTTGTCGGAAAATTATATGACATAGAGCGAGAACTGGACAGAATTGACCAAGAGGGTATTGTTGTATCAATTGGCGGCGGTATATTCCCTCCGAGAAGAATAAAAGTAAATACAAAAAATCTTGATATAAAAAAGACCCATGCTTCAGAAGTAATAGAAATGGGTGAAGCTCCGGGGCAAGCTATAAGGAAAAAGAAAAATTCATCTATAGTATTAGCTGTTAACGCCGTTGTAACAGGAAGTTCTGATGCGGTAGTTGCTGCAGGGTCAACAGGTGCTGCAATGGGTGCAAGTTTATTTGGACTTGGCAGACTTCATGGTATAGAAAGACCTGCAATCGCTACGGTTATTCCTACTATGAAAGGACCTTTGGTATTGATAGATTCGGGTGCAAATACTGATTGTACTCCCGAAATGCTTTATCAATTCGGCTTAATGGGTTCGACTTATGCAAAATCTGTATTGGGTATAGAAAACCCAAGGATTGCCCTTCTTAATATCGGTGAAGAAGCCGGAAAAGGTGATGAGCTTGCTAAAGATACGTATAAATTATTTGATGAAAATAAAGATAAACTTAATTTTATCGGTAATGCAGAGGGTAAAGAAATATTTTTAGGCAATGCGGATATTATTGTTTGCGACGGGTTTGTCGGAAATGTTACTCTGAAAACAATAGAGGGCGTTGCTAAAATGTTCTTCTATATGATTAAAAAAGAATTTTATCACGACTTTTTATCAAAGGTGATAGGGCTTTTAGTCAGACCTATATTGAAGAAAATGTATGCAAAAATAAACTATGAAGAATTTGGCGGTGCACTGCTTCTTGGGGTCAAAGGTATAACTGTTATATGCCATGGACGCTCAAGTGCTTATGCAATAAAAAATGCTGTTAAAGTAGCATATAATGCGGTTGAAGCGGGCGTTAATAAAAGTATTGCATCGTATTATGGGGAGATATAACAAATGGATATTCCGGTAAAGATTGCAGCAGTTGATTTTCAAGTTCCTGAAACTGTAATCACCAACGATGATTTAACTAAAATTATTGATACGTCAGATGAATGGATTAGAACGAGAACCGGTATAGAAAGACGCCATGTTCTCAGTGGCAATGAATCTGCAGTTCAAATGGGGATATTAGCCGCAAAAAAGGTTGTTGCAAAATCAAAAATTGATGTTGAAAAAATAGATTATATTATAGCTCCCGCAAGTGTAGAAACACATGCTTACCCGTCTACAGCTTGTGAAATACAAGCTGCAATAGGTGCTGTGAATGCTGCATGTTTTGATATAACTGCGGCATGTTCGGGACTTATATATGCAATGGGTATAGGCAGAGCTTTTATAAAATCGGGCATGGCAAAAAATATATTACTGGTTGCTACTGATGCGGTTTCAAGATGCTTAGATTGGACAGACAGAGCTTCCTGCGTATTATTTGGGGATGGCTCCGGTGCAATGATGCTTACTGTTGCAGAAGACGGACAGGATGATATTCTTGCCGTCGATTTAAAAGCTGAAGGTCATTACGGTGACTTTATTAAAATGCCTATACCGGGAAAAAATTGTCCTTTGGTTGAACCGAACGAACAGGAAAAAATGTTCGTTAAAATGGACGGGAAAGAAGTTTATAAATATGTAGTTACAAAGCTTCCCGTATATATAGAAGAATGTGTTGAAAAATCAGGTTTGAAAATGAGTGAGATAGATTATCTTATACCTCATCAGGCAAACTTGAGAATAATAGAAGCTTTAGAAAAACGTTTGGAATTTAATCCCGACAACGTTATTTCAAACATACAAGAGTACGCGAATACTTCTGCCGCTTCAATTCCGATAGCTTTAACGGAGGCAATCCGATCGGGAAAAGTTAAACTTCCCGCTACGGCTATCTTAACGGGTTTCGGTGCGGGCATGACAGTCGGTACTACAGTTGTAAGATTAAGAGAAGGTATTGCTTAATGAAAAAATATGCATTGATTTTCCCGGGGCAAGGTGCTCAAAAACAAGGTATGGGGAAAGATTTATATGAAAATTCTTCTGCTGCAAAAAAAGTTTTTGATACGGCAGATAAAGTTTTGGGATACAGTATAACAGACTTATGTTTTAACGGGTCGGAAGAAGACTTGATGAAAACAATAAATTCTCAGCCTTGTATTTTGACTGTATCAATTGCAGCGTTTGAAGCATTAAAAGAAAAAACGAATATTGATTATGCATATACTGCAGGGCACAGTTTAGGAGAATATGCAGCATTATATGCGGCAGGTGTCATAGATTTAGAAACAACTTTTAAACTAATTCAAAAAAGAGCATACTTAATGAATGAAGCCGCTCAAACTTCAAACGGTTCTATGGCGGCAGTTTTAGGCTTGTCCGATGAAGCTGTTTTAAATATTGTAAAAACATTAAATAATGTTTATGTTGCAAATTATAATTCTCCCGGACAAGTTGTAATTACAGGGGATAAAGAAGAAATAAACAATAACCTTGATAAATTTAAAGAAGCGGGAGCTAAAAGAGTTATTCCTCTTGCGGTTTCTGGGGCATTCCATTCTCCTATGATGCAAAAAGCTTCGGAAGAATTTGTTAATTTTGTTAAACAGTTTGAATTTAAAAATGCAAATGTTTCCGTATATACAAATGTTGATGCAAAAGCAGAAGTATTAGGCGAAGAGTTCAGATTGAAACTGCCAAAACAAATATGTTCTTCGGTGTTATGGACACAAACTGTAAATAATATAGTAAATGAGGGAATAAAAGACTTTATCGAGCTCGGACCGGGTAAAGTTTTAAACGGATTAAATAAAAAGATAAATTCTGAAATAACTACATTAAATGTTTATGATATGGAATCATTAAATACAACAGTAGATGAGGTTTCAAACAATAAAGAAAAGGAGCTTGTGTAATGGGCGAAAATAAAGTTGCGTTAATAACGGGTGCTTCAAGAGGAATAGGCAGAGCCTGTGCAATTGAACTTGCAAAAGCCGGTTATGATGTTGCAATCAGTTATGCGGGAAACGATGAAGCCGCAAACAAAACTGTTGCAGATATAAAGTCATTAAATGTGAATGCTAAAGCTTATAAATTTGATGTTGCAAATAAAGATGCATGTGCAAGTGCGGTAGAGGAAGTATTAAAAGATTTCGGCAAAATTGATGTTCTCGTAAATAATGCCGGTATAACACGCGACGGTTTATTTATGAGAATGAGCAGTGAAAACTGGGAAGCTGTTATAAATACAAATTTAAACAGTGCATTTTACATGACAAACCCGGTAATAAAAACAATGATAAAACAACGTTCGGGCTGTATAGTAAACATGTCAAGTATTTCAGGCTTAATGGGAAATGCGGGTCAAGCTAATTATTCAACGGCAAAAGCAGGTTTAGTAGGGTTTACAAAGTCTTTAGCCAAAGAATTGGGTTCAAGAAATGTAAGAGTTAATGCTATTGCCCCGGGGTTTATTCAAACCGACATGACAAAAGATTTGGATACTGAAAAAATAACCGAGCATATTCCGCTAAAACGTTTGGGACAGCCTGAAGACATAGCTAAAACCGTTAAGTTTTTAGCCGAAGATGCCCCGTATATAACAGGACAAGTAATAGGTGTAGACGGCGGTCTTGTTATTTAGTTTACAAATTTGCAAATTTGTATGTAAATAGTATAATAATTTCAGTAAATAAAATAAGTATTAGT
>CANRMD010000023.1 GCA_947631645.1 Candidatus Gastranaerophilales bacterium | reverse complement strand
CAAATGGAAATTCAAGGGGTAAAACCAATAGATACTCAAGCATATCCAAAACACATGTTAAAAAATTATACGGGATGCTTAATCGGAGGTTCAATAGGAGATGCTTTGGGCTGGCCTATTGAGTTTAGAAGATTGAATGAAATAAAAAGAATATATGGCGATAAAGGAATAACTGATTTAGAAAAAATAAACGGAATTGCAGAAATTACCGATGATACTCAAATGACAATATTTACAGCAGATGGGCTCTTAAAATCGGCAATAAAAAATTTCGACGAAAATTCTCTACCCAATATTCAGACCGTGTATAAATCCTATAAAAATTGGTTAGGTACCCAATATAACGGTTATAGTAAAAATGATAACGGATGGATATCAAATATAAAAGGTTTATACGTGAACAGGGCTCCCGGAACTACATGCATCACTTCTTTAGAACGCGGTATTCCGGGGAGTATAGAAACTCCAATCAATAATAGTAAAGGCTGCGGAGGTGTTATGAGGGTTGCCCCTGCCGGCTTAATGTATTATAAAAATCCCAAACTGGCGTTTGAAGTTGGTGCAAGATGTGCCGCTTTAACTCATTCTAACCCCGGTGCCTATTTACCCGCAGGTGTTCATTCTTGTATAATTGCGAACCTTATTCAAGGTAAATCTCTTGAAAAAGCAGTTGATAATTCTATTGAAATTTTAAAGGAGTACAAAGGCTGTGAGGATACTTTGTATTTGTTAGAAATGGCAAAAGATTTTGCACATTCCGATATTGATTCAGTAGAAGCAATAAGAAACTTGGGGGAAGGTTGGACCGGAGATGAGGCAATAGCAATATCGGTATATTGTGCCTTAAAATCATCTGATAATTTTGAAAAGGCATTATTAATGTCAGTAAATCATGATGGAGATAGTGACTCAACGGGTGCAATAGTAGGTAATATTTTAGGTACTTATCTTGGAGAAGACGGAATCCCCGATAAATGGAAAAACTCGGTTGAACTATCTTCAGAATTAAGGCAAATCGCTCTGGATTTATATAGTAAACCTGCTGAAATAGGTAATGCTAAAGCGAGGTATACTATTTATTAGAATAGTATGATTGCAAAATGATAACAGTTCTTACTGTTCATTATTTGCAACGTGTCTTATAGTAATCACAATAAAGAATAACAATTTTTTGCTTTGTGTGAAAATAAGCCGGTTTCTGTTTGCTTTTGTATATATTCCTTGATTTATTATGCCTATATTTAATAATTTTTTATATCATTAAGCAATGGAAATATTTTTTTACTTTTTTAATGACAGTTTTATTTTGACTGAAAATTTTTGATAAAATTTTCTGCCCAAGGAATTAAACCTTCATAGAAGTAATGATGAAAACCTAATGAATACATTTCTTTAACATTATTTGAAAATGAATCAATTTTATTAAGTGTTTTGTAAATTAGTGTATAAAGACCAGTTCTGTCAACACCTTCCATACAATGCAGATGAACTTTACCGTTATTCTGAGATACACTTTCTACAATATCCAAAAATTTACCAACTTCTTCCTCTTTAGGAGAACTGGTATAGATTGGTATGTTATGATATTTCATTCCCAGATGTTCAACAACGGATTTTTCATCAAATGGTTTTTTTTCAATTAATGGTTTAGTTAGGTCAACTACATCCGTCACTCCTTGAGATTTTAACCATTTAAATTGGTTGATAGTAGGCAGAGCAGAACGAGATAAATGTTTTGAAACCTGCATGTATTTTTCGGGTATATTAAAGGAAATTACTTTATTCATAATTGTTATAAAACCAAGATTAATATTTTTTGCCTGTTAATGGAATAATGTTACAAATATTTGCTTAAAAAAGATATTTTAAATTTTTAAATTAAAAATATCTTTTTTATTACAGGCATTTAATCGTTATTAACTTCAATATATCTGTTTTCCTGACGCAGCTTTTTTATATAGTCCATTTTTTCTTTGTGCGTCATATTTTTCATTTTTTCTACATCTTCGGGGTAAAATTCAATTTTTACAGTTTTAAATTGCATTCCGGACATTTCATCATCATAATTTTTTGCTTTTTGTGAATGTTCAAAAGTATCCGGTTTTTGCTCAGGCAAAACAGCCCTTGGGACGGGTTCTTTTTGGGGTAAACTAGATTTTATTTTTGCTATAATACTTTCGTTATGGATTTCGTTGCTCATTTTTATACTCCATTTTTATTCTTTAACTTCAATATATCTGTTTTCCTGACGCAGCTTTTTTATATAGTCCATTTTTTCTTTGTGCGTCATATTTTTCATTTTTTCTACATCTTCGGGGTAAAATTCAATTTTTACAATTTTAAATTGCATTCCTGACATTTCATCATCTTTATTTTTCTGTTGTTGTTCAATATCTTTGTCTGTTGTCATCTTTTTCCTTTCATTAGTAATTTATTACATCTGTAGATAAAAATTATTTTAAACTATAACTATAAATATTTGATATTTGTATTAATTTGTTACATTTGCAGATACAATCCATTTTTGTATACTGGCATCCCATTGTATTCCGGTTATTTCAAATTTGCTATTTGCTTGTAATAGAATTTCACATTCAGTGCTTAATCCACCGCTAAAGTTAGTACCCTCAAGAAATGCACCTTTCGAACCTTTTTTTAATGTTAAATCCCAAACGACTTTACCAGTACCCTCATTCTTAGAAATAGCTCCATCTAAAACCATTGCTGAAGTAAATCTTTCATTTGTTGCATATAATACATTTTGGCTAAGTTTATCTTCTAATTCGTGAATTGCTTGAGTACCTCCGGCTATTGCATCGTCTAAAACTTTATCAAGTGCTTTTCCTTCAAATGTAGAATTTGATAAACAGCCATATGGATTATTAGTTTTATAATTGGCAGTATAATAACCTTCAACACGCCCTATGTGTATATCTTCAGGAATTACTTGTGTATTAATATATGCTTGTATATCATTAATTTGTTTTTGTACCCAAGTCGAAACAGTTCCACCATCCTTTAAAGTAGATAGTCCACCATTTATGGAACTTGAATTGCTTTTATATATCATAAGAGCACTTAGTTGATCTGCTGATATTTGTTGGCCTTTTGCAATGTTTAATACCATAGCCCATTTTGCCGGTGTCATCTGGGCAATATTTGTGCTTTTAAACAGATTTGTTTTTCCTTTCTGAATACTATTGTATAAAAGTACAACTCTTTGCATGTCCACTCCTGAAACATCCATGACTTTTGATGCTTCGTTTAACATTGTTCTAATATTTTGAATATCTGTTTTTGTCAATGGTTTAAGGTATAAATTACTTATTTCAGTAGAGTAACCGATGCCATAGCTATTTGCGAGTTTATTTAAAGAATCTGAATCTAAATCTAATTTATAATTATCGCCAATTTTCTTAAATCCAACTTTTTCTAATTCCGTCTTAATAACGTCATCAGTATAATTTTTAGGGGTAAACGAGGTAATACCTGCTTTTTTCGCATTAATTTTATTTTGAAGTTTTTGTTTGACAGAAGAGTCTTTTACATTATTCAATGCTTTGTAAATATCATCCAAATCTGATTGCGTAGTTGCACTATCAATTGCTTTATTCAAGTAAGAATTTGTTGTTCTTTGCATATAAGAATGGATTGTTTCTCCAGATAATTGCGGAGTGTTTTCCATTTCAGAAATTATGCCTTGCATAAATTGTTTTCTTTTTATAACGGTAGTATAATACTCTTCACAATTATATTGTTTTAAAATAGACTCAATTTTTGTATCGTCCAAACTTACAGCCTTTTTTAAGGATGTTAATACATCAGATTTGGACATTGAACCATAAATATGTGCTGCTTGTGGATTTATAGTTGGGTCAAGTGTTGTAACAAGTTCCATGGGAACGGCAGTAAATGGTTTATTTTGACCTTGAGCTTTGAAGTCAAAACTTCCACCATTATCGATTTTTATTACTTTACCGTCAGGCGTTATTAATGTGTTATCATAAGCAAGACCAATTGAATCCCAGTTTTCTAATAAAACATCCATGCCAAAACCATTATTTGCTAAAGCATTTGGTGATTTTAATTGTTGTAAATTAGGAATATATTTGCTTAATACACCTTTAGTTCCATCTGCGAAAGTAAATTCAGTAATTTCAGGAACATCAATTCCTGCAGCTTCATATAGTTTTGTTGCTGCTATTTCAGCTTGCCATTGTTTGCCGCCATTAGGTATTTTCGCATAGAAGAGTTCTCCTGTTTCTACGTTCTGTACATAGTATGCAAGGTTACTTCCTTCTTGAGTACCGGAGAATATCCTGAAATTTTGTTCACCATTTGCTGTTTTTAATGTTTTTATTTCACTTTTGCCTTGAGATAATTCTGCTATCTTAGCTTCGACAGCTTTTTTGTATTCAGGGTCAACTTCAATTTTTGCTTGTGTTGTATCAATTCCGTGAACATTTGCGTCATTAATTCCGTCAGCGGCACCTTTTTCTATACCGTCTTGAACCCCGTCAGCAGCACCTTTTTCAAGACCGTCCTCAATACCGTCTGCAGCATTTTCTATACCGTCTTGAACCCCCTCCGCGGCACCTCTTGCTGCTCCATCAGCATCTACACCTTTTAGGAATGCAATGCCTCCTCCGATAGCACTCATGCCCTCTTGCATACCAACTGACATAACGCCGCCCATAGTGAAGCCAAGAGTTGATCTTGCAAGTAGTTCGCTGCCTGAGAATTCTGCATCACCTGCTATTACATCAACCATATATTCGCCTGCGTTACTTATTGCACCATCTGAGCCGCCTTCAATAAATTCACTTGCCAGTCTGATACCAACTTGTGCGACTTTGCCGGATCCTTCTTTTATGAAGCCTTTTACCCAAGCTCCAGCTTTATTACCTACAACATTAGAAAATCCATTAAGTGCACCTACTGCAGCATCTTTAACTAAGTTGTTAGTTGCATAGTCAGCTAAGTTGCCAATAACACCTTTTCCGTTATTTCTTGTAGCAGCATCAAAACCATGTACTCCGACATTAATAGCTGTACCTGCGGCGGCACCAGCTAATGGCCCCATAGTTGCCGTTGCAATACCGGTTGCTACTGCTGCAACTGTTGTAATTGCTACTTCTTGTGTTCTTTCATAATCCATCATTGCTTCAGATGCTCTGCTGTTTTCTACCATTGATACACCTGATAACAATTGTGATAATGAGTCTTCTGTTAACTCTTCACCTGTTAGCTGTTTATATATTCCTGCAAATTCAACGGCATCGGAAGTATTTGCAAGTTTATCCGCTAGTTTCTGAAATTCTTTTATTTGGGCATTAGTCATATTTTCTGTTTGACCGATACCTAAAAGATTGTTATTTAATCCACTGAAAATTTTAGATAACCATCCTTGAGAATCTACTGTTTCGTCAAAGCTTGAAGCAAGCATATTGGCTTGTTCGGATATGGCTTTGCCAACATCTGTCAATGTTAAAGTTTTTCCGTCACCTGTTTGATATACTCCGTTTTGTACATTTAATGCAGTTTGATATGATGCTTTTATTTCGTCATAATCTAACTTTTCCCCGTATACCGCTTTATATAAATTATCTAAATTTTGTTTTGTCGGGATATTTTTTGCATTTTCATACATTTTTTGCAGGTCTTTGATATCATTCTCTTGACCTTTTGTTCCACCGCCAAAGACTCCTTTTATTCCGTTCCATATCATTCCAAATCCCGTTTTGGAATCCTCATCGGCTTTTACTTCATTTAAACGCTGCTGCAGGGTTGCATCTATTTCTTCTAAAATTAAATTATTAACATTTTCATTTATATCTTCCTCTGTTGCAGAAAATATTTCCAAATCACTTTGGGATATGGTTGAAGCATCTCCGTCTGCAGATGCAAATATTTGTAATTCATCATTAACTTGATTGATATCTATATTATATTTATCAGCAATCGCATTTGTAAATGTATAAAGTGATATATTGCCGTCTTCGTCTTTTTCCAAATTTGTTACAATTTCTTTTATATCATCATCTGATAAATCTTTTTTTATACCCAATTTATCTGCAAATTGGTTAAAAGCATTATAACTGTTAAAGTTTACTGATTTATCCGACATCTTATCCTCACTTTTTTTAAATAGTAAGTCGGCAAAAAATAAGTTAAACTTTAAAATTTCTAGTGATTTTTTTTTTAAATTTTACAAAAGTTAAACAAATATAATTTTATTTAAAATTTTTCTATCTTTTTCTTCAACATTATTTAATTCATAGAAAACATCAACAGAGGGATAACCGTGATTTTTATTTCTTAACCAAACGGCTTTTTTTGCTGAAATTCTTGTAAAACCCGGTAATTCTTCAAATATATACCACGGAACTTTATTTACATTTACAATTTGTTGCGGTTCTTTTATTTCTTTAATATTTTTTAAAATAATCCTGATATTGTTCTTTTTTATCTGAATTACAATTGGAACAATTGTTAGAATAACTAAACCAAAAATTACTCCTATTATTATATTAAAAATATCCCCGCTTCTAATAAGAAATCCGAGAAGTATAAAATACAAAAATAAAACTATCTGCCACATATATTTTCCTTTTTTTTTAATTATACATTAAGTTTTTAATTGTTACAAAAAAAAATCTTTAATTTACTTTTGAATATCAAAATTGTAAAATTTATGTATGAGTCGGGATAAAGGGATATTAAATTAATGCGATATGTACCGTTGCATGTACACTCCGAATACAGTTTACTTGATGGGGCAATAAGAAATAAAGAGTTAATTAAGTTTGCTCAGGAAAATGACTTTGAGGCGGTTGCGGTTACTGACCATGGAGTTATGTACGGTGCTATTGAACTTTATAGACTCGCTAAAGAAAATCAATTTAAAGCAATTTTAGGCTGTGAATTTTACGTTTTGCACGGGGATATTACTAAAAAAGATTCAAATAACAGGGAGCTTTATCACCTTGTTTTACTTGCAAAAAATAATGAGGGCTATCAAAATTTAGTAAAATTGGTTTCTATTGCTCATATTGACGGTTTTTATTATAAGCCTCGTATAAACAGAGAAATATTAGCTCAGCACTCAGAAGGCTTAATTTGTTTATCTGCTTGTATTCAAGGTGAAATTTCTCAGGAAATTTTAAACGGGAATAAGCAAGGTGCAATTGAAACTGCCAAGTGGTATAAAAATCTGTTTAAAGATGATTATTATATTGAACTTCAAGACCATAGACTGGATGAACAAAAAAGAGCTAACCCTGTTTTAATTGAAATTGCAAAACAGCTTGAAATTCCGATGGTTATAACAAATGACAGTCATTATTTAAGAAAAGAAGATGCTTCTTGGCATGATACTTTATTGTGCATTCAAACAAATGCTTTGAAAGAAGAAGAAGAAAGATTCAGATTTCCGAATAATGAATTTTATGTAAAGACTGTTGATGAACTTAGAGAAACATTTAAGTGGCTTGATTCTGAAACTTTTGAAGAAGCTATAGAAAATACTGCAAGAATTGCAGATAAATGCCATGTAATTATAAAAATGGGTGAAAATATTCTGCCTTCGTTTGATGTCCCTTTAGATCATACAATCCCCTCTTATTTAAGCTTTTTAGTAAGAAAAGGTTTAGAAAAAAGATATAAAGAAATAACACCCGAAATTGAAGAAAGATGTAAATATGAACTTGGTGTTATTAATAAAATGGGCTTTGATGCGTACTTTTTAATAGTATGGGATTTTATTAATTATTCTAAAACCCACGGAGTTCCCGTAGGCCCCGGAAGAGGTTCCGCTGCGGGTAGTTTGGTTGCATATGCCCTTGGTATAACAGACCTTGACCCTATTGAACATCATTTATTATTTGAAAGATTTTTAAACCCTGAACGTGTTACAATGCCTGATGTCGATATAGATTTCGGTGACGGTCGTGAAAAAGTTATTGATTATGTTACGGATAAGTATGGAAAAGATAAAGTTTGTCAGATTATAACTTTTGGTACATTATCTGCTAAAGCTGCAATAAAAGCTGTGGCAAGGGTTATGAATCTTCCGTTTGAAATTTCTAACAGAGTCAGCCAGTATGTACCATCTGAAGTCGGAATGACTATAGATAAGGCACTTGAAGTATCTGTTGATTTTAAAAAAGTTTATGAAGAAGATGCTCTTATCAGAGAAATAATTGACGAAGCAAGAAATATTGAGGGATTAAAACAAAATACAGGCATGCATGCGGCGGGAGTTATTATTGCCCATCAGCCTTTAGATGAAATCGTTCCGGTTCAGTATGCAAAAGAAGGAAACGTTATTACGGAATATCCGAAGGAGGACTGTGAAAAAATCGGGCTTTTGAAAATGGACTTTTTAGGGCTTAAAAACTTAACCATTATTATGCAAACTCTCGATTTGATTAAAGAACGTCACGGAGTTGATATTGATATTAATCATATTCCATTGGATGACCCCGATGTTTATAAAATGTTGATTTCAGGTAATACTGACGGTGTATTCCAGTTAGAATCTTCCGGAATGAAAAAATTGGTAAGAGATTTAAAACCTTCGGTTTTTGAAGATTTAGGTGCTTTAGTTGCTCTGTTTCGTCCGGGGCCTTTAGAATCAGGAATGGTTGCCGACTTTGTTGAAAGAAAACACGGCAGACAAAAAATCTCATACGCACATCCTTTATTGGAAAAAGTTTTAAAGGATACATACGGTACTATTGTTTATCAGGAACAGATTATGCAAATATTCCAAGTCCTCGCCGATTATACTCTTGGTGAGGCGGATATGGTAAGACGTATGATGGGTAAGAAAAAACTGGAGGAAATGGCAAAACAGAAAGTTCGTTTTGTTGAAGCCGCATCTAAAAAGGGTATGACAGAACAATCTGCTGACGAATTATTCGGACAAATTGAAAGTTTTGCTAAATATTGTTTTAACAGGTCGCATTCTGCTTGTTATGCTTTTGTTGCTTATCAAACTGCTTATCTGAAAGCACATTATCCTGTTGAATATATTTGTGCTATGCTATCTAACTCAAAAGATGATTTGGAAAAAATTCAATTATATATTACGGAAGCTCAAAAAACAGGTATAAAGGTTCTTCCTCCTGATATAAATAAGTCTAATGCAGAATTTACTCCTGACGGAAATAATATCAGATTTGGTCTTAACTCTATTAAAGGTATTGGTGAATCAGTCTTAAATGAAGTTCTTCAAGAACGGGAAAAAAATGGTGAATATAAATCAGTTGCTGATTTTACCCAGAGAATTAATCCTCGTATTATAAACAGAAAAGCTATTGAAAACTTTACTAAAGCAGGTGCACTTAGCTGTCTTGAACCTTGCAGAAAAAAGTTATTTAATAATATAGATAATATTTTAAATGCTTCTGCTCGTGAATTTGAGGCAAAAGAATTAGGGCAAGTTAGTTTATTCTCGGGTTTATCGGAGAATTCATCTGGCAACAGTTATCAAATGCGTTCTTTTGAAATGTTCGGCTCTGATGAAGAATTTTCGGACAAAGAAATTCAAGATTTTGAAAAAGAATATTTGGGCTTTTATGTCACAAGTCATCCGCTTGAATCTATAAGAGATAAACTGCCTTTTCTGACGACTCACAATATCAGTGATTTGCCTGAAATTGCAAATGATACTTTTGTTACTATTTGCGGACTTTTAACTTCAGTTAGGCAAATTGCTACAAAAAAAGACCCTACAAAATTTATAAAAGCAGGAGTTATTGAAGATTTAACGGGTGAAATTCCTTTTGTTGCTTTTCATAAAACTCTTCAAACTTGTAATTCTTTATTAGAAACTGAAAAAAAAGTTATCATATCAGGCAGATATCAAAAAAAAGATGAAGATAATATTCAAATTATTGTTGAAAGTGTTAAACCTGTTGAAAACAGTAATATAGTTACTGTTGCATTTAAAAACGAGGTTCCGTTTGAAAAAGTTGTTGCGATAAAAGATATGCTTGCCAATTATAAAGGAACTGACCCGTTAGTTATAAAAACAAATGAAAACGGTATTGAATCAAAAATTTTAGCTTCATCAAACTTTTGGTTAAATGCTTCAAATGATATGGTTCAAAACTTAGAAAAAAACTTTTCTGATTGTGTTGAAGTTACAATTAATTCGCTTGAGTAGATTTTACTGAAGCTTCTGATGTTATCTTAAAATCTATATTTTTAACCAAGAAAGAATACTTATGATAAGCTTCTTCAGGGTTTTTTCTTGCTTCATCTATTTTATCCGATAAACTTACAAATAATTTTGCTAATTTAGGATCAAATTGTGTTCCTGCGTTGCGTTCTATTTCAGATATTGCATATTCATGAGTTAAAGCAGTTCTATAAGGTCTTGTTGATGTCATAGCATCATAAGTATCGGCGATTGCGATAATTCTTCCCGGGAAAGGTATTTCTTCTCCTTTAAGTCCGTCAGGATATCCTGTACCGTCCCATTTCTCGTGATGAGCCTTTACCCATCCTGATATCATTTGCAATTTTTTTATATTAAAGACAATTTTTCCCCCTTGTGTCGGGTGAGATTTCATTATTAAAAATTCTTCGTCATTTAATCTGCCGTTTTTGCATAATATACTTTTAGGCATAGCTATTTTGCCTATATCGTGTAAAAGCCCTGCTATTTCTATGTCTTCCATAAAAGTATCATCAAGATTTAGTTCTTTTGCTAAAATCATAGAATATAATGTTACTCTTAATGAATGACCGTTAGTATATGCATCTTTTGTATCCAATGCATTTGATATGGCTCTTATTGTCTTATAAAATAATTCTCTTAATTCGTTATAATATAGTTTATTGTTACTGCCCATTATATACTTTGATATTCCGCTGTCTACGGCAATTTTGAGTTCTTCCGGTTCAAAAGGTTTCAGAATATATTGGAATAAATCGCAATCGTTTATTGCAGATACCAAAATATCTGTCCCGACGTGGCCTGTTAGTAATATTTTAATTATCGACGGATTAATATCTTTTACTTGTTTTAAAAACTCAGTACCTTCCATTACAGGCATTTTTTGGTCGCTAACAATTAAAGCAATTTCATCGCGGTGTTGTTTAACCACTTCCAAAGCTTCGACACCGTTGTGTGCCATCAGTAAGTTATATTGACCTCTAAATGTTCTTCTTAAAAGCTGTAAATTATTTTCTTCATCATCTACAATCAAAACTGTTTGTTTTGTTGTATTTGATAAGTTAAGGACACTATCAAGGCTTTCTTTTAATTCTTCAACATTCATTAACAACTACCACCGAATTATATAATTTGTCTATCGACTATAATCATTTATTGCTTTAGTTTATTATAACATTATTTTACAAAAGTTAACAACTAAATATCCCTTATTATTTTTATATTTTATAATTTTTTTATGTTGAACGGAAAAAAAATTGTTGTTGTTATGCCTGCGTATAATGCGGAAAAAACATTAGAAAAAACATACGCGGAAATATATAAAGATATTGTTGATGAGATTATATTGACAGATGATAAATCAACTGATTCAACAAAAGATTTATCAAAAGAATTAAATATAACAACAATTGTGCATAAAGATAATATGGGATACGGTGCTAATCAAAAATCTTGTTATATTGCCGCTTTAAATTCAGGTGCGGATATAGTAATTATGCTTCATCCCGATTATCAATATTCGCCGAAATTGATACCTGCTTTAGCTTCGATGCTGGCATTTGAAGAATATGATGTTGTATTGGCATCAAGAATGTTGTCTGATGTACTAAAAGGAGGAATGCCGTTATATAAATATATTGCTAATATTTTTCTTACTTCTTTTCAAAATTTCTTTTTAAATCAGCATTTAAGTGAATATCATACGGGATATAGAGGTTTTCGCCGTGAAGTTTTAGAAAAATTGCCGCTTAGTGATTGTGATAATGATTTTATTTTTGATAATGAAATGCTGGCTCTTGTTACTTATTACGGTTTTAAAATAGGTGAAATCAGCTGTCCTTGTAAATATTTTCCTGAGGCAAGTTCTATTAATTTTATTCGTTCTTGTAAGTATGGTATAGGATGTCTAATGGTTAGTTTAAAATATTTTCTTGCCAATCAAGGTATTTATAAATCAAAAATATTTAAATCCAATGCAAAAAAGCTTAATTTGGATGAAGAATTACCCTATTATCATAAAAGTAATTAAATTTTTGTTGCCAAAGATGGAGCAATTGATATGAATTGCCTTACAAGTTCTTTATCCCATTGAATACCGGCACCTTCTTCAAGTATAGAGCAAGCTTTTTCAACGCTCAATCCTTTTCTGTACGGTCTGTCGCTAATCAATGCATGATAGGTATCAGCTATGGCTACAATTCTTGCCGCAAGGGGTATTTCTTCTCCTTTTAACCCGCAAGGATAGCCTTTTCCGTTCCATTGTTCATGGTGGTATTTTACTATTGGTATTAAATCCTGTAATAACGGGTTTGGTTCTAATATCTTTTGAACACCAATCGTTGGGTGTTGTTGAATTGTTTTAAATTCTTCATCAGTTAATTTATCGGGTTTCCTTAATACATCTTCTGGAATACCGATTTTCCCTATATCATGTAATAAAGCTCCGAGTTTAATTCTTTCCACTTCTTTTTCGGGTAAATTTATTGCTTTTGCCAAAGCTACTGAGTACCTTGAAACAGAAGAAGAATGGTCTTTTGTATATTTGTCTTTAGCATCTATTGCCCCGGCAAGAGATGTAACAACTTCAATTAAATGATTTTTTGAAAGTATATTTTCGTTTTGGAATTGGTCAACAAGTGCTTCTTCAAAGTTAATTCCGAGTTGAGAATGTCTTTTTGCCATAACTGCGGCAAATGAGTTCAACGCTGTATCGTCCCAGAAATCGAAATCTTGAGTTGAAACTATAGTTGATCTTCCGTTTTTATAACCTTTTGTTTTTGATACAAGAACTGCTTGTTCTGCCAGTATTAATAATTTTTCTTTGTCTTTAGAATCGTCAGGATATGTTGCAATACCAACAGCAACTTTGTTTATAGGTCCGATATCATCTACAAGACAGCATGATAGAGAATATGTAAGATATTCCGCCATGTATTTTGCTTCTTCGGCATTCATATTTTTCAAGATTACGGAAATTTTATCTCCGCCATATCTTGCAGCTATGTCGTGCTTCTTTATGTTTGTATTTATTTTATTCGCAACGGTTTTTATTACTTCATCACCTTTAGAATGTCCGTAATCTCTGTTTATTTGAGACATGTCGTTGATATCTAATATCATTACGGATAGTTTTTGATTGTTTGTTTGGGCATAATTCATTTCATCAGATAATAATTCGTGAAATCTTCTGTGTGAATACAGATTTGTTAAGCTGTCTAAATTGGAGCTTTGTGAAACTTTTTCATATAAAGATGAGTTTTGAACAATTAGCCCTAATTGATTTGCAGCAAGCTGATATAAACTTATATGGTGTTGTACGTTATAATCACTTGCAAGTCCCACACAGATATTTTTCCCTTTGAACTTTATCGGAATAATTATACAAGGTAAGTTTGCCAGTGACGGAATTTTTAAAAATTCGGAATTGTTTATTATGGTAATGTCATCTGTTTCCAGTGCTTTTATTATTTCATTTTGACTGTCGTTCATAAATACTTTGTTTGAGTATACACTGGAATTTTTATCCAATAATTTAATATCTATTGTATTTGACTTTTCATTAATAATTCCGAGTGCAGTATATGCACAGTTTAAGTAGTTTACAAAAAGGTTATGAAAACCGTTTAAACAATCTCTTAAATTATTATTGTGTTTTACAATTTTGTTTGTTTCTTTTATGAAACCGGCATAATCAACTATACCATATGCCTTATCCATATGGTGTATTAAAGAATTATGAGGTTCATTAACTGAACTCATTCCGCTTCCAAGTATATTTATTTGGGCAACCAATCCGCTTCTGTCTATAGGATTTGTCATTATTTTACTTGAGGGAGAGAGTTTATTTTCTTTATTATATGAACTTTTATTTTTAGTTTCTTTTTGCATTAACCAGTCCTGAGTACGAATATTTATAAATCAATAAATTAAAAAAATTGCTAAATTGTAATAAACTTTTACAAAATTATAATATCATATTTTTTAATTAAATAAAGAAATTTATAATAAATATATATCTTAGATATTATCAGATATTATCTTTGCCGTAGTAATTGCAGAGCCTGAAGTCTGTAACATTTGCTTAACATTATTTAATGAATTTATCATATTATCTCGATAATTTTTGTCGGATAAAATTTTTATAATATCGGAAGCTATAATATCTGATTTTGCACTCATTTGTAAACGCTCGGGAACAATATCTTTATTTAAAATAATATTGGGTAAACAAACTCTTTTTATACACCTTACTAACCTGTATATAAAGTATAAAAACCAAGGTCCCCTATAGCTTATAATCATAGGTGTGGCATATAGTGCTGCTTCCAGTGCAACTGTGCCCGATGCCAGTATTAGTGCATCGGAAACCGATAATAACTCGTAATTTTTATGTTTCAGTATTTTTATATTTAAATCTTTATAATTTTCAACAACTTTATTTATAAGTTCATCTTTTATTGTAGGTGCTTGACAAAGAGCAAATTGTACGTTTTGATTTTTTGCTTTTATTATTCTTGCACTGTCTAAAAATAATTTTAAAAGATTATTTATTTCAAATACGCGAGAGCCCGGAAATATAGAAACAAGTTTTTTATTTTCATCAAAACCAAATTCTTTATAAAAACCGGCTTTGTCTGTTTTTTCAGGTATTTCGGATAAAAGAGGGTGTCCTACAAATTCAACATCTATTCCTTCTTTTTCATACATTTCTTTTTCAAACGGAAATATAGTTAAAACTTTAGTTATATTTTTCTTTACGGTTTTTATACGCCATTTTCTGGAAGCCCATATTTGAGGCGGAATATAATAATATATTTTTATTCCGTATTTTGAAAGAACCTTTGAAAGATTAAGATTAAACCCGCCGTAGTCAATCATTAAGACCATATCAGGCTTATATTCATCTTTTAAATATTTTGCCAATTGTTTGCCAAGTTTAATGTGTGTTAAAATTATTTTAAAATTAAAGCCCATTGCTGACATTTTAGAGTGATCGCAATATAAATGAACTCCTTCTTTCGCAAGATTTTCACCGCCTACCGCTTCAATTTGTATTTCGGGATTTATTTTTTTTAATTCTTTTACAACATTTGCGGCATGCCTGTCTGCTGAATATTCACCTGTTATAATAAATAATTTTTTCATACAGCCATTACTACTATATTATTTTTATCCGCATATTCAATGGTTTTTTTATAATCAACAAGGATTGTTTCGTTAGCTTCAACAGCTATAAGTTTAGCTTTATATTTTTTCATTGTTTTAAGAGTATTGAGCCCGAAAGCGGGGATATCAAATCGTTTATCCTGATGAGGTTTTGCAACTTTTACAATGACGGCATCTTTTTTACCCAGCTTACATCCTCGTTTTATACACTTATCGGTTCCTTCAATTGCTTCTATTGCCATAATCATTCTGTCTTTTATTACAACGGATTGTCCGATATCAAGTTCACCCATTTCTTTTGCTATTTTATAACCGTACTCAACATCTGAAAGCAGAGCTTCATCGGGTTGAATTTTACCCAGAATACCTCTTGGTACCATTAAATTTTTTATAAATATGGTTTGATCCAATACCGTTATTCCTAATTTTTTAAGTTCTTCAACAAGAAAAAGCATAATAGCGTCGTCATTTAGTCTTTTAGCTTGTTTTAAAAATTCGATTGCAAGAGAATCAAATCTTGGTCGTTTAACAACAAGACTTTTTGATACTTTTCCGATAAAAGTAAGTTGTTTTATTCCCTCTTTTTCAAGGGTATTTTTAATTTTTAAAACTTCTCCGGGGGCAAAATCATAAACTTTATCACAGTATTTTTTTAATTCATTTCTGTTATCCGAAGAAAGAGAAATAGCTATAACGCTCAATCCGTTTTCTTTCGCATTTTTTGCCAAATGAACAGGTAATTGTCCGTTCCCCGCTATTAATCCTTGTTTATTATCTAATTCTATTGCCACTATATACCCTTTTTTTTAATTATATTATAAAAATTATTTAACTGTTTGAGCTGCATTTTTTGCTTTAAACTCAATTAAGCTTTGAGCAAGCTGGTCAGGACAACTTGTGGGTTTTGAACCGCATTTAATTCCTTTTAACCTTTCAATTACGTTGTCTATAGTCATGCCCTTTATTAAATGTTTAATACCTTCAAGATTTCCGCTGCATCCGCCTAAAAATTCCACATCATATATTGTATTATTGCTGTCCTCTATAATTATGTTTATTAATGCACAGCAAGTTCCTTGTGTTTGATACTGTATTGTTTTTAACGCCATAATTTCTCCTTAATGAGGTATATGTTTTAATACCGAATATATTATAATTGACATTATAACGCAGCAAGGAATTGTTAGCACCCATGCCGTTACAATATTTTTAATAATATTAGTTTTAACACCTTTTCCGTTAATTGCGGTTCCAACGCCCATAATCGCTGTTGATACAACATGAGTAGTACTTAACGGTATACCGAATACCGAAGCTAAAAGTACAATTGATGATGCGGAAAAATCGGCAGCGGCACCTGATATCGGTTTTAATTTTATAATTTTACTTCCCATTGTTTTTATAATTTTCCAACCGCCTGTCATTGTTCCGCATGCCATTGTTATTGCACATATAATTTTTACGTATATAGGTATATTGAATTCGCCTTGAGGCATAACTAAAACCCCGCCCGTTACAAGAGCCATTGTTATTACTCCCATGGTTTTTTGTGCATCGTTTAAACCATGGCTAAGTGCCATTAAACCGGATGCTACAATTTGAACACGTTTAAATCTCCTGTTAATTACATCGGGCTTCATTTTATAAAACAGTCTTAAAAATGAGCACATAACGCAAAAACCCACCGTAAAACCTACTAATGGAGATGCAAACATAGGAATTATAACTTTTTCAATCAGTATAACAAAATTAATTGTATTTAAACCGGCATGAATAAATGCAGAGCCTAATAAACCGCCAATAAGAGCATGTGATGAACTGGACGGAAGTCCGAACCACCAAGTTAATAAGTTCCATATTACTGCGGTTATAAGTGCACATAATATAACTTGAAGCGTAATTGTATCACTTGCAATAATACCGGCACCTATTGTTTTTGCAACATTAACGCCAAGTAAAGCTCCTGTTGCTTCCAGTGTTGCCCCATATAATACGGCTTGTCTTGGGGATAATACTTTTGTTGATACAACCGATGCTATTGAATTTGCACAGTCATGAAACCCGTTTATATAATCAAAAGCCAAGGCAACAATTATTACTGCAGCTAATAATATAATTGTTAATGTCATAATTACCTCATTAACTTAACTTCAATACGACACTGACAACCGCATCAGAAACGCTGTAGCAAGAATCTAGTGCATTTTCTAAATCTTTATGTATATCTCTTAACTTTATTACGTTTAGAGCGTCATATTTGCCTGAAAACAATATTTCTGTCGCAGCAATAAGTATTTCATCACCTCTTGTTTCAATTTCTTTCATTTTTAAATTTCTTGCAGTCATATCAGAGATGGTTGGTTTTTTAAAGTTTGCAAAAATTTGTTCTAATTCACTTGTCGCCGCAATAAGTGTTTGAGCTTGATTTCTCAAATTGTCGGTAACTTCTTCGAGTCTGTAAATTTTAATGTTAATACAAGATTTTGTTATTTTTTTTGTAATTTTGTTTAAAAGAGAAGCTATATTTTGAATGTCTTCTCTGTCAATTGGTGTAACAAAAGATGTGTCTAATACCTCAAGGGTCTTTTTAATATTTTTGCTGCTTGCATGCTTGTATTGTCTTGCGAGGGCAATATGTTCTTCAGTTATGCCGTTTTCAAGAATTTCTTTAAATAATTCGGCAGCTTTTTTACAGCAAGCTGTTCCCTCTTCAAACAGTGAATAAAATAAATCGTTTGAAGGGGGTAATATATATGACATTATTCCGCTCATTAACTTTGACATTCTTATCTCCTTTTCTAAAAAGAAAACAAGACCTTTATAGCCTTGTTTATACTAAATTCTGTTTGACTAACTCTTTCCTAATCCTGTTTAATCCTGATTGAATGATACGAGAAATTCTTGACGGAGACAGATTAAATTCTTCGGATATTTCTCTTAATTTTTTATCGTTAAAAAATTTACATTCAATTAATTCTCTTTCTCTTGGGGGAAGATTTTTAATTGCTTTTTTTATACTTTCACTTAATTCCGAAAATAAAATAACTTCTTCGGGGTTTCTTTTTGTATCTTTTATTTGTGTAGGATTATCACCTTCCGCCATTTCATCTACGGATAGAATTGTTTTATAAACGGCTTCTCTAATGCTGTTTTGGTTTTCTTCATCAAGAACAACAAAATTTTCTTGTTGATTTTTTAGTACATACCACTTATATCTTCTTCTGACTTCGTTTCTTATTGCCCATTTTATCGCTGTTGATAAGTACGATTTATTATATTTATCGGGTTCGGAATTAGCACAAAGTTTATGTATAACTTGTGTACCAATGTTTACTAATTCGGAAAAATCTATCAAATGCTTTGCAGATAATTTTTTATACTCAACTTTAGCTAAAGTATCTATTAACTCTTGATAATCTTTTATATTAAATTTATATGCAGTTTTATTCGCTTCGCTCATATAATTAATTATAAAATCCCTACATGTCTTATTTTACATTAAATAAAATTTTTTGTACAAATTTAAGTTAAAAATGTTATAAATAGATAAAATTTAATATTTATATGAAGAATTGTAAACATAAAAAACTCCTTGTAATGCTTGAAAATTAACTGTTTTTTTAATAATAATAAAATGTAAATTAAATAAATATAGCAATTTTTTTAAATTACGGGCATTTAACTTTGTGTAATTTTTTTTATTAATATAGATATAATAAGGAGTAAAAAATGATTCAGGCACCCCAAGTTCAATATATACCGACACAACAGCAACCGCAGCCAATGCAGCCTGTAGCATATGCACCGGTGCAATATACACAACAGCAAACTCCAGGTGTAATATATAATTATCCTACGGCAAGTTCATATATGCCGGTTCAACCGTATAACGGTCAAAAATCACAATATAATGGTGTAAATATTGAAATTATAAATCCTCAAGGACAAGCAGGGGTTCCTCAGCAGCAATATCAAATGCCGGCACAATATTACTATCCTCAGCAACCCGTAATGATGCCGACATATCCTGCAATGGCACCTATGCCTCAAATGCCGGCACAGCAGCCTGTAATGACTCAGCCTACAGTACCTCAACCTGTAGCACCTCAACCACAGGTTCAAACTCCGGCACCTGCTGCAGCTCCTGTTGTTGATCAGTCAGCTCTGGTTAATCCGGCAATCAGCCCTGAAACATTTGCTGGTCGTTTAGCTTCTTCTGATGTTGATTCACAAAGAGCTACAATTGAAGAAATTGCAGAAAAAGTAAAAAATAATTCCGATGAAGGTAATTTGTTACTGGATACTCAAATATTTGATGCATTAACTGCTATTATTAATAAAGACAATTCTTCTTTAGAAGGTCCAAGCCCTGATGTTATTGCTTTAAGACAAAAACCGGCTGACCAATTAACTCCTGAAGAAAAAGAAAAAGCTTCTACTCCTTCTCCTTTTGAAAAAGCTGAAATCAATAAGCAGTATGCTTTATATACAATAGCTTATATGCAGGAACGTTTAAATAATGAGTTAGTTAAAAGAAACGGTCATGCTCTTGAATTGAAAGATTTACCGGCTATTGAAAATGTTATTAATACCGTTAAATCTAATCAGAACCCAATTTTGAGAATTGCAGCTATTTCTGCATTGAGCCATATTCAAAGACCTGAATATAAAACTGATTTGGCAACAATATTTGAGCTTGCTAAAGCTGATGAAGATCCAAAAGTTAAAGAAAGTGCAACAACTGCTGCTCAGAAATTAAACGGCTAATTAAAATTTTATTAAAAAAGAGGAAGCATAACGCTTCCTCTTTTTTATGAAATTTTTTCTAATCCTGATATTCTCGGGTCCAGTATTCTTCTTCCGACATTTTCAAATTCTACCTGACAAAACAGTATTTTATTACTATAGTTTGCAAATCCTTCAATTACGCCGTTTCCATGTTTGGGATGATATACTTTATCCCCTATTTTAAACGGGATATTATTAATGTTATTTATATCCGAATGCTCTTCATCCGTTTTATATACAGTTAAGTTGCCTTTATTTGAATTTTCATTCGCATCTTTATTTTGTTGGTTATTGATGATTTCTTTTTCTATTTTATCTAATACTGAAATATTATTGGTTTCTTTCTCGGTTTTAGTATCATCCAAAATGGAAGTTTCATTTTCAATTTGAGAAGTATTTATATCTGCAATGTCATCTAAAACGGAAGTTTCATTTTCAATTTGAGAAGTATTTATATCTGCAATGTCATCTAAAATGGAAGTTTCATTTTTGATTTGAGAAGTATTTATTTCTGCAATGTCATCTAAAATGGAAGTTTCGTTTTGGGTTTGAGAAGTATTTATGTCTGCTATGTCATCCAAAACGGAAGTTTCTTTTTGTGTTTGTGATTCATTTATATCAGCAATTTCGTCTAAGACAGAACTTTTTTCTGTGTCTTCTTCAAATGATAAAATGTCATCAAGTTTTGAAGATGTCGGGTCATCTTCGTCTTCCTTAGATTCAATAAGTGCTTCGGGCTCTGACAAACCTATTATATCTTCAATATCCGAATTTTCATTTAAAGTATCGGATAAATTATCTTCTTCAATAATTTCGTTGTTGTTATAGTCAGTTACTCCCATAGGTTTAATATTAGTTTCATCTGTATAATTTTCTTCATTAATTATCGGATGAAATATGTCGTATTCTTCTTTTTTTTCTTCGGAAGTACTTATGTTGTTTTGTTCCGAGTCTAAAAAGTCTAGATCTTCATCATTAAAATCATCGGTTTCATTATCTGCGGGAATTGGTGGTTTAGTTTCTTCCGTATTTACATTTTCAACCGAAATTGCTTTTCCTTGAGAAAATAGTAAATTATCTACATCTTGTTTTATTTCATTTTCTATTATTTCTTGACTTGTAGATGCATCAAATGGCTGAATATCAATAATTAACGGAATAAAGAATGTAGAATTTCCCCATAAAATAAATTCTGAGGCATTTAATTTATTTATAAAATTATTGTATACTTCTTTATCGGTTAATTCTTTTGCGGGTTTAAAAAGTATTTGATTTTTACATTGATTTTTTATATCTTCTCTGTATTTGAATTCATAATTCGTAGAAATTATCGGTATTATGTTATTTGCATTGTATATATAATTAATTAAATTATTATCTGCTAAGTTATCATTAAGTGCCAATATAAGATATGTTTCATTCTCGGCAATATTAATAATTGTTTTAATAATATATTTGTGCCATTTCTCATCAAGCTCTGAAACATCAACAATAATTATGTTTTGACGGATTAAATTTTCGTTAATAAGATTAAATTCGTTGAAATTTTCGGCAAATATGTTTTCTTGAGAATAGTTTTCAAGTTTGTTACTGAGTTGGATTAAACCTGATAAAGAATTATTATCTAATTCGCTGTCAATTACTGTTTTAAAGGTTGAAAACGGCAAAAATTTTTCATCTAATGTAGAAATATATTCTCGTAATTCATCAACAATATTATTAATTACTGCAATATCATCTTCATCACAATCTTTTGTATCATTTTCAAGAATTGCATCAAAAGCTTCAATGTTTAAAGGAAGTCTTAAATTATTTCCGACTTTAAGCCGTTCCACATTTAATATTGAGTTATATCTGCCATCAAAATCAAGCATTAAAATTTTTTTCTTTTTTCCGTACAGTTCGGAAATTATATTTTGTATTATTATTTTGGTTTTATCATCTCTATCGGATTGAATGTACATTTTATCATTTAATGTTGAAATTGATGTATTTACGAAACAATCTTTATGGTTTGATAAATTTCCGAAGTAGATATTATTTTCTTCATCTTTTATAAGAGAAATAATTTCTTCAGGCTTAATATAAATAACTAAAGAATCTTTTGTGGGAACAAGCCCGTTATAGTAGGTTAAATTTTCTTCTTCATCTATTGAGAGTGAAAATTTAACTTCGGCAATATTGCTGTTTGGATTATCTGTTGTGCAGATATTCTGAATTTGTGCGATAATTTTTTGCTCGCCTTCTTCAATCAATACAAAATCTGTCGGCGTAAGATTGTTTTCCGCAGAATTATATTCTATTTTTGCCGTATCATCTTTTACTTCAAATATCTGCATCCATACCTCTCTTTAGAAAAAGAACTTTTATTTCTGATTATTGCTAAATTATTATACTACATTATGATTATTATACAAATCATACGCACAATGGAAATAAATTATTGTACAATATAGTTATTATGAAAAATACGCAGCCTGAATATGCTAAATTAGTTGAATATTATAGAGGAGAACTCGTTGAACAGGTTCATTACGGGATTATATTGCATATAAATAAAAACGGTATTATAAATAAGTCGGGAAAAGACAACGGATATAAATTTTACCACCGTTCTTGTATGAAACCGTTACAGGCAGCTGTAATTTCAGATTTAAATTTGGAATTGGATACTGATGAAATTGCTGTTTGTTGTGCATCGCATACGGGAGATTTAATTCACAGGGAAAAAGTATTATCAGTATTAAATAAATTCGGTTTTACTCAAGAGGATTTATTGTGTAAGCCCCATTTGCCTTTAAGTATTGAAGAGCAGAAAAGACTGATTAAGAACAATATAAAACCTGACAAAATACATAATAATTGTTCGGGTAAACACGCATTAATGCTGGCTGTATGTAAAAAAATGGGTTTTCCTGTTCAAAATTATAATGATTTAAATCATCCGTTATCGGAGCTAATTATTAACAACGTATGCAGGTTGTGTGAAGTAAGTAAAGATGAAATAATAATTAGTAAAGACGGATGCACACTGCCTGTTATAGCTACATCATTAGAAGCGTTAGGCAGAGGTTTTTTGAATTTATTTACCTCTAAAAAATATAAAAAAATAACGCAGGCATATTTAACTTATCCTTATTTAATCGGAGGAAATTACAGACTTGATTCTGAAATAATAAATGCTTCTGAGAATCTTGTTGCAAAAGTGGGAGCTTGCGGGTTATGTGTTGTTGTTAATCTTGAAAAAAACGAGTGTATTGTTGTAAAAATTGCTGATTCGAATATGGAAGCGAGAGCTTTTGCTGTTATAAATGCACTATTGCAAATAAAATGGCTGGATATAAATGATATAACATCCAACCAAATAAAACAAATATATATAAAAGAAATCTTATCCCAAGACAAAGAAGTTTTAGGCAGAGTTGTGCCGACCTTTAGTATTAGCCGTTAAGCAAATGTACCAAAAGAATCTTCAACGTTTTTACTTATAACTTGTTTAATAGAATCCAATTCGGTTTGAACTGCACTTTGTTCTGTTTGAACTTGTTCTAATCTTAGTTCAAGAATTTTATCACGTTTTTCCAGTTCTTTCATATCTGATTCATATTCAGCTTCAGCTGCTGCATCATCAGATTCATCATATACTTGAGAAATTGCTGTAGAACCCTGCCAATCAATACTTTCCCAACCCTTTTCGCTAACGGTTGCCTGTTCAATTAACCATTGACCGCTGGTTAACATTTCCTGTAAATATTTAGGATCCAAACAGTTATCATCTTCAAGAAAACGTTCATCTTCTTTTTTAAGATTTGTATTTACATTATTTCTCAATTCAAATTTTACATTGGAATTCGGATGAGTTTCAGTATAATATTGTGTTAATTCTTCCAAATTTTTAGCTTTTAATTCAACTAAAGTATCACCGTCGACATCTGATAAGAATTTTGATATAAATTCATCGGCAGATCTTACATTAATTGTATAATCAATACCATCATCATTAGGTCTTGTTACGTCAACAGATTTGCCTTGTTTCGGGACAACAACATGTCCGTCAAGGTCAACTAAACGCATACATAACCCTGAAAACGGGTCTTGGCTCGTTAATATTTCGTAGGTTAAAAGTTGATTTCCGCCCTCAGGTGTTGTAGCTTGCATTAAAGTATTACTCATTGCCGCATTATATTTGTCGGAAACCTCTTGAGTTTCTTTCGCCAAATTGAGTCTTTGCTGCGAGATTTGCTGACCCTCATAAATCAAATCATTGTTTCTTGCAGTAAGACACAAATAGCGTCCTTGTGATGCCGCCAGTCCCATAGTTCACTCCTTTTATACATATTTGTTATATTAACTATGTCGGCTTTTTTAGCAACAATCTTAAGTTTTTGATTTAAAAATTTTACAATACTTAACAATAATGTTTAGCTTATATCCCATCTGCCGCAAGTACCGCCCCAGCGTGCGATAATTTTATCGGTTTTGTTGTTTAATTCTTTTGAAGTGACTTCACCCTCAACAATTGTAATAACTTCACAATTGTTAGAGCATCCGCTGCACTGGTTTGTGTATGAATTAAACGACATTTCGCCAACGCTGAACCCTTTAAAAGTTGTAGTTTTATTGTTAAATTGATGATTTTCCATAGCTAACAAAGCTGCCCCTATAGCTCCCATTGTTTGGTGATTTTCGGGAACTACAACTTTTGTGTTAAGAGCTTCTTCAAAAGCTTTCACCATTCCTATATTAGTTGCGACACCGCCTTGGAATGTTACAATAGGAAGAATTTCTTTGCCTAATGCTAAATTGCTTAAATAATTTCTTACAAGAGCTTGGCATAATCCGTATAATAAATCTTCAACGGGGTAACCTAATTGCTGTTTATGAATTAAATCACTTTCCGCAAATACCCCGCATCTTCCTGCTATTCTTGCGGGAGCTTTGGATTTCAGTGCAAGTTCTCCGAAATTTTGAATAGGAACATTTAATCTTGATGCTTGCTGGTCGAGAAAGCTTCCCGTTCCGGCTGCACATACTGTATTCATGGCAAAATCTGTTACTATTCCGTCGCGGAGAATTATAATTTTACTGTCTTGCCCGCCTATTTCAAGAATTGTTTGAACACCCTCAACATAGGTGCTTGCAGCAACGGCATGAGCCGTAATTTCATTTTTTATTACATCTGCTCCGATTAAAGCTCCGGCTAAATTTCTGCCCGAACCTGTTGTGCCGGCTCCTAATATATTATATTCTTCTTTTGCTTGCTGTAATATGTTTTTTAATGATGTTTGAACCGCTATAACAGGTTTCCCTGAAGTTCTTGTCATATAGCCGTCAACAAATTTACCGTTCTCATCTATGATTGCGGCTTTTGTTGTTACTGAACCCACATCTATCCCTAAATATGCATTTAATGACATTAAATATCCCTTCTCTCTTTGTATTATTATTTTACTAAAAAAATGTAAATATTAATAAATATATTATGGATTAAGTAACAATTTTAAAGTATCTTAGACTTTATGTAATAGGAAATGAAAGGTCTTTTATGTTTAAATGAACGGTATTTTTTCTTATTATACTAAGTATTCTGAACATATTAATGATTATAAAAACTGGTCTAAACAGCAGCAAGTTAATGGTGCAAAAAATTTATCTTCCGAGGATATTCAAAAGTTAAAAAATAAAGCTAAGGCAATAGCTGAGCCTATTTTAGTGCTTGATAATTATGAACATGTTAAAGCGGAAGACTCTGAAACCTTTTTTCAAACGTACAATATTGAATTGATGTCTATTGCAAGTTTAATTGCGTCATTACCGATTGCGGTTACAAAAATTATTCCTTTCTTGAATAAACATGCCTCAAAAAGTAATTTAATCAATTCTATATCAAAGTTTTTAACTTCTTATAAAAATAAATCGTTAAATATTTTAGGTAAAAATCTTCCTCTTCCTAAGGCATTTTCTGCAGTAAGTTTTCTTACGGGTGCTTTTATATTTGCTAAAGGCATAAAAGGGTCAATGGAATCTCAGCTTGGTTTGATAAGGAAGGCAAGCTTTGACGGTACTCAAAATATAATTAATGATCCTAAAATATTTGCTCAGCTCTCTAAAAAACAGCAAAGTATGATTGATAGTGAATTGAATTTTGAGCATAAAAATAAATCTGACTTTGTTGATAAACTTAAAGACCGTATTGATATCAATTCCTCTTTCCGTTCGGTAAAAGACTATAATATGAATAAAAAAGACTACCTAAGCAGAAAGACTGAATATTTAAGTGATGCAAATGCAAAATCGGGTTCAATATTATCTGATGAGCAATTAAATGATGCAAACAGCGACAAAATACTCTTGGAAAGTTATTTAAATAATGTTGAACATGCCGTTCTTGAACCTTTAAGAAAAGTGGAAACGATTTCTAATATTTCCTATTCTTCGCTTTTTACGGGTGGTTTTTTGGAATACTTAATTACTGATAAGCTGGCAGATGTGCTAAGAGTACAAAATAAACCGCTAAGAATGCTCATGAAATTAGGCGTTCCTCTTTTAACATATTTTATTTTAAATAAGAACATATCAAATCTTGAAAATAAAGCTATACTTGCAACTAAATATAAATATTTAAAACATTTTGTTCAAAATCCTCTGGATGGGTATAAACCCCAAGAAAATCAGACTTTGCCTCAATTTATAAAAACTGTATATCAAGATATGAAAGAGTACGACAAGTTTGAACAGACACAATTGCCTTTGTTAAAAGATAAACAAGAAGCAAAAAAAAGGCTTAATCTTTCAGATACACAAATTAAAGAAGCAAAAAGACTGCAAAAAAATACTTCGATGGTAATTAATAACCAGAGAGAAAGTTTATTTGAACAATCAGTCGGAATAAAGGCTCTGTCCGAAACAATTTTAGGACCTTTGGATATTATTGCAACCGCTGTTGGCGGAAAAATCGGACATAGTTTTTCCAAGAAAGTTCAAAATAAAAAAATTGCAGGAATGTTAACAGGGTTAGGTGCTATATTAGCATTTATTCCCGCTGCCATTGTCGAAGCTAAACTTACAAAAGAACAAAAGCTTTCTGAAAAAATTGCAGCAATGCTGGCAATAAAAGATATTCAAGATGTTAATAAGTTTGCTGATACTTCAAAGACTGATTATTTAAAAATATTTTCGGGAAATTCAGAAATTTTTAAAGATTTTATATAATATTTGTGCCGATTAAAAATATTAACCACGCAAAGAATATAAAATTATTAAATAGTCATTTGCTTCGGGGGGGGGGTAAAAATGGTATAAAATTACTTCGGTTTACAAAATTGGGTGTTTTTATGAGTGAATATATTTTTGAAGAATAAAGTTGCATTTTTGCGGGTTTTATATTACAATAAATGCGAGATTTAAACTTTAATTTTTGCGGGTTTTTAATTTTGATTTTTGCGAGCTGGGAGGGTAATAATGTATAAAAGATGGCAGGAAACAAATATTAAATCAGCATTAAAAACAAGACGGGCAGTTATTTTATCGGGTTCAAGACAATGCGGGAAAACGACTACTTCAAAAACCTTGATAAACAAGCAGTCAATATATAGAACCTTAGACGATACAACATTATTACAAGCGGCGGAAAATGACCCTCAAGGCTTTATTGAATTATCAAAAGGAACAATGATTATTGATGAAGTTCAGCGTGTTCCAAAACTCATTACCGCCATAAAAAAAGCTGTTGATGAAAATACAAGGTACGGACAATATCTGCTAACGGGCTCAGTTAATATTCAGACCTTGCCTACAATAAAAGAATCGCTTGCGGGACGTGTGAAAAAGATACGTTTAAGAGCTCTTACAATGGGTGAAATATTAAGAAAAAAACCAAATTTTTTAAACAGGTTAAAAAATCAAGATTTTGTAAATAATAGCGGATATAACAAAGAAAAAATTTCTGAAATCATTTTTAAAGGCGGTTTTCCTGAACCTTTAAACTATAAAAAACAAGCAGATAGAGTTTCTTGGTATAAAGATTATATTGATACAATAATTGAGTACGATTTAAAAGATATTGCAAACATAAAAAGACAAGATAGCTTAAAGGAGCTTGCAGCTATAATTGCATCGTATTCTTCAAAGTTTATAGACAAATCTAAAATCACTTCTTCTATGGGAATAGCAAATCAAACTCTGGACAGCTACTTGGGAGTATTAGAAAATACTTATTTAATAGATAAGCTTCATCCATGGCTTAAAACGGATTATGAAAGAGTAAATAAACAAAGTAAGTATTTTATAACGGATACGGGTTTAATGGCAGCTTTATTAAATTGGAAAGCACAAGATTTATTATTGGATACGGATAAATCAGGAAAAATCTTTGAAACTTTCGTTTATAATCAACTGATTGCTTTAGTGGAATTACAAAATAATCAATATGAACTTTATCATTACAGAGATAGAGAAAAACGAGAGATAGATTTTATAATACAAGATAATGAAAACAATATATATGGAATTGAAGTAAAATCAGGCTCATCGGTAACAAAAGACCAATTTAAACATTTAAAATGGTTTAGAGAAAATTTAGCAAAAAATAAATCTTTTACGGGTGTAGTTTTATA
>CANRMD010000022.1 GCA_947631645.1 Candidatus Gastranaerophilales bacterium | reverse complement strand
TTAGGTATGAAACAAATACCCGTATATGTAAATCGTGATACCTATGAAATAGGAAAAGCTTTAGGATTGCTTAAATAGCGAGATATAATTGTTTTTTTAAACTTAACAAATTTAACAATACTCTATTTGCATGATTAAAATTTCTACAAAAGTAGTATATAATTATAATAGAGATTTTAAAATCTCTACGGTTCACTTTTCCGAAAGAAGGTAAAAAATGTCTTTTGGTATTAATGGTCCCGAAAACATACCCTCAATACAAAAATCACACCATACAAATGATGGCGGTGCGGGGAATTTGGGCTATTTTCAAAGGGAACGTAAAAAGAAAAAAGATGATGAAGAGCAGCAAGATGTGTTTGAATTTTCTTCCGATAAAAAAGAAGATAATGAAGATGATATAATGAAAAATCTTGACTCCATCGGCAGCAGAATTAAATCTTGGTTTAGTGTAAATAACAAAATCAAAAAAAATCCCGAAGTTTAAATATCTTCGGGGTTAATAATAATGTGTGTATGTTTGTTCTTAGTTTTTTTCAGGATTAAAAGTTAATTCATCGTTATTAACATCTATTATTACTTTTGAGTGAGGAGTAATTTCCTGTTTTAAGATTTTCTTTGATAACGGGTTTTCTATAAGTTGTCTTATTGTCCTTTTTAACGGTCTTGCACCGTAGATAGGATTATAACCTTTTTGAGCAAGAAATTCTTTTGCATCGTCAGTTATTTCGAGTGTTATATCTTGTTCACTCAAAAGTTTATGTAAGTGTTGAGCTTGTATATCAACTATTTTAGCTAATTGCATCATGGTTAACGCTTTAAAGAATACTATTTCATCAATTCTGTTCAAAAATTCAGGCTTAAATCTTTGCTGCATTAATGCCATTACTTCTTCTTTTGTCTGTTCTGCCTGTTTTTCCGAGAGCATTGCTTCAAGTGTATTTTTTAATATAATCTCACTACCTATATTACTTGTTAATATAATTAAAGTATTTTTAAAGTCAACTGTTCTTCCTTTTGAGTCTGTTAATCTGCCGTCATCAAAAATTTGAAGCATTATATTGAATACATCGGGATGTGCTTTTTCAATTTCATCAAAAAGTACAACAGAATATGGTTTTCTTCTTACTTGTTCGGTTAATTGCCCGCCCTCATCATAGCCTACGTATCCGGGGGGTGCACCGATTAGTCTTGCAACGGTATGCTTTTCCATGTATTCGGACATATCAATTCTGATAAGTGCATCTTCATCATTGAACATAAATTCAGCTAAGGCCTTAGCAAGCTCGGTTTTACCAACACCCGTAGGCCCTAAGAAAATAAATGTTCCTATAGGTCTATTGGGGTCTTTTAAACCCGAACGTGCACGTCTTATTGCGTCAGATACAACCTCAACAGCTTCATCTTGTCCTACTACACGTTTATGCAAAAAATCTTCCATATTTACAAGTTTTTGCATCTCGCTTTCAAGCAGTTTATTTACGGCAATTCCAGTCCATTTACTTACTATTTCCGCTATATCATCTTCATCTATTTCTTCTTTCAGAAGTGTATTTTTATGGTCTTGAACATTTTCATTTACTTCTTTGAGCTGTTTTTCAAGAGCTATAAGTTTGCCGTATTTTAATTCCGCAGCTTTTTGCAAGTCCATATTACGCTCCGCTTCTTCTATTTGAATTTTAACTTTTTCTATTTGTTCTTTTATTGAAGCTTCGCCTTGAATTGAACTTTTTTCCATTTCCCATTGGGTTTTTAATTTGTCTATTTTTTCGTTCAAGTCTTTTAAAATATTTTCGATATTTGATATTTTTTCAGCATTATCAGAGTTTTCCTCTTGTTTTAGAGCTTCTCTTTCTATTTCCAACTGCATTTTTTGTCTTACAAGCATATCAAGTTCTTCGGGCATGGAATCTATTTCAATCCTGAGAGAAGACGCTGCTTCATCAACTAAGTCAATAGCTTTATCGGGCAAAAATCTGTCCGTTATATACCTGTCAGAAAGTTTTGCCGCGGCAACAAGTGCAGAGTCTTTAATTCTTACTCCGTGGTGAACTTCATACCTTTGTTTTAAACCTCTTAAGATACTTATAGTATCTTCGATAGAAGGTTCATCAACCATAACGGGTTGAAAACGACGTTCCAAAGCCGGGTCTTTTTCTATATATTTTCTGTATTCGTTTATTGTAGTAGCACCGATACATCTTAGTGTGCCTCTTGCAAGCATCGGCTTTAAGAGGTTTCCCGCATCGGTTGAACCTTCCGTTGCACCTGCACCGACTACCGTATGAAGTTCATCTATAAACATTATTATTTCACCGTTTGAATCTTCGACTTCTTTTAAAACGGCTTTTAAACGTTCTTCAAATTCACCTCTAAATTTAGCACCTGCAATCAAAGCACCAAGGTCAAGCGATATAAGCTTCGTATCTTTTAAATTTTCAGGCACGTCGCCTCTTATTATTCTTTGTGCTAAACCTTCTATTATAGCGGTTTTACCTACACCCGGTTCACCTATTAAAACAGGATTATTTTTTGTTTTACGGTTTAACACTTGAATAACACGTCTTATCTCGTCATCTCTGCCGATAACAGGGTCTAATTTCCCTTTACGAGCCATTGCTGTTAAATCTGTTGAATATTTTTCAAGTGCTTTATATTGTTCCTCTGCGTTTTTACAGTCCACTTTTCTGTTGCCTCTTACTTTCTTCATCGCATTTAAAATTGTATTTTTGTTTATTTTATTGTTATTTAAAATTTGTTGAATTTTTGAGCCTGTTAAATCTGTCATTGCAATTAAAATATGCTCTATACTTATAAATGAATCTTTCAGGCTGTCCGCTGTTTCTTGAGCTAAATCAAACATTTTATTTGTCATTTGTGATAAATATAATTGCTGATTGGGGTTAGTTGACTGCACCTGCGGAAGCAGTGATATCTCATTTACCAGTTGATGCTTAAAATTATCGTTATTAATTTTTAATTCTTCACAAAAATCTTTTGCAATTCCATCGGTATCTTCCGCTATAGCAAGCATAATATGTACGGGTTCAAGTTGAGAATTATTATACCTGAACATCAACTGTTGAGCACTATATATCACTTCTTTCGTATAATCGGTTAATCTGTTAAAATCTATCATTTTAGAACACCTCTTTTCAAATAGGTTTTTTATACCCATATTTTTAGTTTAAGGGTATTTTTTAAAAAATCTAAAAAAATTTATAATTAATTAAGATTTCAAAAAGATTTTAAAATTTCCAAAAGAAGTTTTTTAAAATTTTCTTTAACTTTATTAGCCGTATCAATAACTTCCTGATGATTTAAAGGCAAATCCGTAACTCCTGCCGCATAATTGGTAAGACAGGATATACCTAAAACTTTCATTCCGCAGTAATTTGCAACTATAGCTTCGGGAACGGTTGACATGCCGACGGCATTAGCACCTAAGTGCCTGAACATATTTATTTCCGCTGGGGTTTCATAACTCGGTCCTGTTGTAGCTGCATAAACACCTTTTTGGTAATTTATTTTCAATTTTTCCGCAATCTCAATTGCTTTTTTAATCAAAGCTTTATTATAAACCTCGCTCATATCAGGGAAACGCGTTCCTAAAGAGTCATCATTTTTTCCTATTAAAGGATTAGTTCCCATAAAATTAATGTGGTCTGTTATAAACATTAATTCTCCGGGGGAATAATCACCGCTTACGGCACCTGCTGCATTTGTTATTATAAGAGTTTTTACTCCGAGCTGTTTCATAACTTTAACAGGATAAGTTACCGTTTCAAGCGAATATCCTTCATAGAAATGGTATCTGCCTTGCATCATAACAACTTTTTGTCCGTTAATTTCTGCAAAAACAAGCTGACCTTTATGTCCTTGAACGTTAGATTTTTCAAACTTAGGAATTTCACTGTAAGGTACAACTACAGAATCAAAGTCATCAGCAAAATCGCCCAATCCCGAGCCCAAAATTATCCCGATTTCAGGCGTAAAATTTCCCGTTTTTTCATTTATATAATCAACCGTAGATTTCATTTTATAACCCCATTGATATGAATGCAAAAAATGCAAAAGTTAATATACCTATTATTATGCAATAATATCCGAAAAATGCAAGTGAGTATTTACCTAAGAATTTTAAAAAGTATTTAATACAAAGGTAACCGACTATTGCGGAAACAAAAGTTCCTAAAAGTATTGCATTCCAGTTAAATTGAGTAAATTCTTTAAAATCAATTTTAATCAGAGGATAAAGCATAGAAGCACCCAATATTATCGGAATACTTAATAAAAAAGAATATCTTGCAGCCGTAACTCTGTCTTTTTTTCTTAAAAGCCCTGACGCAATAGTAAGTCCCGAGCGGGAAAACCCCGGCAGTGCCGCTATACCTTGAGCTATTGCCATTATTATTGAAGTTTTTAAGTCTATTTCACTTGATTTTTCACTAAGTTTTTTGGAATATACTTCACTTCCTATTAATAAAATACCTGTAATAACAAGCAAAAACCCTACAGTACAAGGGCAAAATACCAAATTTTCCGCAACTGTATGCAAAGGATAAGCTATTAAAACCGTAAAAATTGTGCCGATTAATATGTAAAGTCCTGTTTTTGCATCAGGTTCATTAAAATTTTTAGTTTTTATACCGTCAAATAAAGCTTTTAAAATTTTGGCAATATCTTTTCTAAAGAATATTAAGACGGCAACTAAAGTACCTAAATGAAGCATTATATCAAGAAAAATTTCCTGTGATGACTGCTCGGCGGGGTTTCCGTCAACAAATACTTTATATAAATTTGAACAAATAACAAGATGAGCCGAGCTTGAAATAGGCAAAAATTCGCTCAATCCCTGTACTATCCCCATTATTACCGCTTGAAGTATTCCCATTACTCTCCCTCAAAATATGTTGCACAGGCTTTATCTGTTTCCCATACGGATATTTTATATGTTTGCGGAATTTCTTTTTTTAAATTTTGATATATAAATTTAGAAAGAAATTCACTTGAAGGACTTTGATTTTGAAATTCCGCTAAAGTATTGATATCTTTGTGGTCTAACATATCCAGTACAGCATTAAGATGTTTTTTCAAAATTTTAAAATCAATTAAAAGATTTGATTTATCAAGTTCACTGCCTCTAAAGTAAGCTTCAACTTTCCAGTTATGCCCGTGTTGATTTTCGCACTCACCGTTATAGTTTAACAGGTGATGTGCAGCCGAAAACGAACTTTCCACTTTTAACTCGTACATTTTCTCTCCTATAAAAAGCTTTCAAGTTTATTTATCACGTCTTGATGCTGAGCTTTAAATTCGCTTCCTCTTGCTTCAATTGCAAGTTTCAATATTAATGGCAGATTTAAAGCGGTACCGTTTTTTAAGTTTTCACAATAAACTTCTTCATAATTATCGGGAATTCTCAAAGACCAATTTTGATCACCTGATGTCCCGGGGCGATTATAAACATCATATAAACCTAAAAAGTCGGTAAAGAAAATTTGAATATTTTCTGCTTTACAAGCAAACAATTCAACAAATTTTGTTTGAGTTAAGAAAGGAGCATCTTTAGAAATTCTTACTGCAATTTCTTCTCTTTCTTCTTCTGATGCATCAGGCCATAAATCTTGAGCAAGATTTTTGCCGTTTAAATAACCTGCTTCAGTGTTAACTGTAGCATCAGCCCATCTTCTAATCGGTTCATTATCGTGAGTACCAACCATAGCCCAGCTTCTTGGTGTTATATTTTTACATCTGTAAGGGTGTTCAGGGTTTTCAGGTACTACGAATTGAATTAATTTCATACCTTGCAAGTCATATTCTTTCATAACGCTTACAACAGGATGGGTTAAAGTGCCTAAATCTTCGCAAACAATAGAGTCTTTATCAAGCCCTACTTCTTGAGCTGCAGCAATAACAATCTTTTCAACCAAAGCTCCGTAGCGTTTTATTTGTTCTTCCGTAAGTTTTAAAATACGTTCTTCTTTATCCGCTTCAACTTCGGGGTTTAAATCATCTTCGGTCGCTATTGCATAACGTGATAATATCGGATGTTCGGGAGATGAATATAATCTTCCCGCACCTTCTTCGATTTTGGGCTTTTTACCCGAAACATAAACCCAAGGGTCTATTAAACCGACCATATGGTCTATTCTGACACCTCCGGGGTTTTCTTTAAACATCTTTTTGTAGAGTTCTTTCATTAACAGACCGCCTTCACCCAAGGAACCGTCAGGGTTAAAGAGTTTTTCAGGATCCATAACGGGGAAACCCCACATTTGTCCGTCTTCCGAGAAATAGTCAGGCGGACATCCCAAGCACCAGCCTTTTAAGAAATATGCTTGATATGCCCAATTATCACGGTCTGAAAATGCTACTTGCCTGTCTGCAATCATTTTCATTCCTTTTGATTTTGCATATTCTCTTGATTTATCATTTTGAACGGATATTACAAACTGACAGAATGAATAATATTCAATAACATCCGAATATTTTTCTTTTAATTCCGCAATTCTTTTTGCATATTGAGCTTTTTGTTCTTCATTTTGCGGATTTAAGAGGTTTTTATCAACCTCACTGTTCCACATCGGCCAGTAGTCATTATTATGTTCAACCGTTAAGGCTTCATATAAAGAGTCTTTTTCCAGCCAAAATTTATTAGCATTTTTATATTCTTCAAACTTCTGTTTAAGTTCATGGCAATCACACTTTTTAAAGTTTTCCCAAGCTTCTCTTAAAGCTTCTTCTTGGACATTAAATATATATGAATACGCAGTTCTGTTTGTATCTTTATTAGGGTTATTTTCGGTAATTTTATTATAAGTTTCTTTAGAAAGAAGATAGTGCCATTCTTCAGTTGTTAACTGTTCTAAGTCAATAAACAAAGGGTTATTTGAAAAAATAGTACCCGTATAAGGTGAAGCGTCTATAGATTTAGTTTTACCCGCAGGTCCTAACTGGATATTATTGAAAACTCCCGATAAAAAGTCGATTAACTTTTTTGCGGAATTTGAGTTTACGCTTCCAAAACCCGTATTTTTACCTGTTTCAGCCGGAAAACTGTTAGCATGTGCTATAAAAGCAAGATTTTTTTTACCTAATACATTTAATGCTTCCTTAATAACAGATTTACTTTCAGCTGTAGTAAACGGAGATTTATTTTGTTCATCGCAATATGTCATAATTACAACCCCTTAAAAAACTAACTTTATTTTATTTTATAATTCTCAAAAAGATTTTACAAGTTGTTTATGATAGAATTAACCCCGTAGGGGAGATAATATGCACGAAATATTTATCAAAATGAACGAATTTTTTCAATCCATGGGTGTGCAAGGTTTAGCGTTAAACTCATTTATAGAAAGTTTTTTTCTTGTTCCTCCGCCCGATTTTTTATTAATAGCCATGGATTTAGCAACTCCCGCAAAAGCATTATTTTATGCGTTAATTTGTACAATTGCTTCGGCATTCGGCGGTGCAATCGGCTATGGAATAGGCTACTGGGGCGGACGTCCCGCATTTAATTGGTTTTTTAGAAAAGGCGGTAAAGAAAAATTTGAAGCTGTTGAAAATCTTTATAATAAATATGGTACTTTAGCTGTTTTCTTTTCGGCTTTCACTCCTATTCCTTATAAAGTTTTTACTATTGCAAGCGGTATTTTAAGCATGAATTTCTTTAAATTTATGCTCGCAAGCTTTTTTGGCAGAGGTTTAAGATTTTTTATTGTAAGTATTGTTCTGATGCTGTTTGGCGAAGCAATTAAACAATACATTGAACTGGTTATAATCGCTGTAACTGTTGTAATTATACTGTTTTTCATTATTTTATATAAGAAAAGAAAATCTTTAATTCAAAAATAGTTAAATTTAAGCAATTTTATTTTTTACCTTTTTTAATATTAATAAGGTAAATATGAATATAACTCCGATAAGTTTTAAAGGTACATATTATATAAACAGACCAAGTCTTGATATAAAGACAACTATGGCTATACGTAAAAAAGAATATGCTTATGGCCTTGATATATTTCAAGGCGGTTACAGAAATTTTGAAAATCTTTATATAAACTGTCCCGAAGAAAAAGACAAAAAGGTTCAAAAGTTACTTTCAAAACTTAAAATTCCTTATCAGCAAATAGATGAGGTTCAAGCCGTTGATATTCAAAATATTCTTTCAAGAGTTGTATTATCTAATGAAGCTCAAAATTTAAATTATTCAATAAAACTTGTTGATAGTGCAAAACTTGATAAAGAATTACGTAAAAATCAATCAACATATATAGCTTATGGAGGAAAAAACGGTATTTCGGAAAAATATAAAGGGTTTATAAACTTTTTAAAATCAAATCAACCCATAGAAGCTCCTATTATATATTTCAGTAAAAAATCGGGTATAACAGAAACAAATGTCCACGACGGCAGACACAGAATTGCCGTTTTCAGAGATTTGGGAATGCCGTATACTCCAATAGCAATGAATGATAAATCTGTTGAAATCGCTAAAGAAATCGGGTTACTGTAATTTTTTTTGAACTATTTTTTTATATTTTCGTTTTAAAGATTATAATATAGTTAGTTGAGTAATATAAATCAAAAATAGTTTATAATAGCATTAACACAATGAAAATAAGAAATTATATAAGAATATATGCAATAATTGCAGCACTTTTATTAATGCCTTTAAGCACTTTAGCCATAGAAGACATAGAAAAAGGTGCTACTTTGAGTGTTAATGACTGTATTGAAATAGCTATAAAGAACAGTCCGGAAGTTGAAATTTATAAAGATTATATAGACTTGCAAAGTGCAAGAGTAGGACAGAGCAAAGCAAATTATTTCCCGTCAATAGGAGCTTCTGGTGGTTATGACTTTACAAACTCAGAAAATCGATACAGAACTTCCAACAACAAAAATTTTTCCGCTCAAGTGTATTTAAGCCAGCTGATATACAGTTTCGGAAAAGTATTTTCACAAGTAAAAATGCAAAAATTTTATAAAATAGCAGCTGAATATGATTATCAAAATTCAATATTAACCACATCAAACAGAGTTAAATCAGCATATTACGGCGTATTAGCCGCAAAAGCCAATGTTGATATTCAAAAAGCCAATGTTTTAGTTAATGAACGTCAATATAACAGGTCAAAAGCATTTTTTGAAGAAGGATTGGTTTCTAAAATCGACCTTGTTAATCAGGAGGTTTATTTAAGTGACGCAAAGATAAGCCTTGTTAATGCCGAAAATATTTATCAAAATGCTATTGTTGCTTTAAATAATGCTATGTATATAACGGATGCCCCCGATTATAATATTGAAAATACGGAAACATTCAATTTTAAAGACAATTATGCCGAAGTAAACCTTGTAAATATAGCAAATACAACAACAAAAGAAGACGGCACAATCGAGCCAAAAGATGCGGTTTTAACCATGCAAGTTGAAAAAACCGATATTTTGGAAAACTATAAATTTACAAAATATCCGTATACTTTAAAAGAATCAATAGAAAGAGCCTATAAAAACCGCCCTGATTTATTATCTATGCAAGCAACGCAAGATGCAGTTAATGAAGCTTTAAAATATTCAAAACGGGAATATCTTCCTAACCTTACGGGGCAAGTAGGCTATAACTGGGCGAATAATACACTTTATTCAACTAACGGGTTTAATATTGGTGCTTATATTTCAACTAATAATTTGAACTTTATGGAAACAAAATTAAAAATTAAAGAAAGTAAAGTTCAACTTGATATTGCCAAGAAAAATGTTGATATGGTTAAGAAAAACATCTACTTTGAAGTTCAAAATGCTTATATAAATATGATTCAGCTTGAAAAAAACATACCTTTAATGCAGACAAAAGTAAAACAAACACTTGAAAACTACGAACTTGCAGATGCAAGATACGAAGTAGGTTTAGGCAATTTTATTGAATTACAGGACGCAAAAGAAAACTATAATAATGCTCAAAGAGATTATGTTCAAAATATTTATAATTATAATGTTGCCCTTACTAACCTGCAGACCGCTATGGGAGAAAAATAATGAAAAGAATAATAATACTGATTTTAATAATACTGGTTATTGCACTTCCTTTTATAATTAATAAAAAAGGCACTAAAGTAAAATATACAACAGCTCCCGTAAAATTAAGAACAATAACACAGATAGTTGAAGCAACGGGAACAATTGAACCTGTAAACACCGTTGATATCGGTTCACAAGTATCAGGGTTAATAAGCGATATTTATGTTGACTATAACTCTGAAGTTGAAAAAGGACAACTGTTAGCTCAAATTGATACATCATTATTTGAAGCACAGCTTCAACAGGCAACTGCAAACATTAATAATGCAAAAGCAACTTTAGCCAAAAATCAGGCGGTTTTAGACTATGATACAAAAACATATAAAAGATATAAAAATCTGTATAACAGAAATTTAGTTTCAAAAAACGATTTAGACTCGGCAGAATCCGCTTATAAATCGGACTTAGCACAAGTTGCAGCGGCAAGAGCATCAATTATGCAAGCTCAAGCTAATTATGCAACAGCTTCGGCAAATATGAGATATACAAAAATCATTTCTCCCGTTAAAGGGATTGTTATTTCTAAAGAAGTGGAAGTAGGGCAGACTGTTGCGGCAAGCTTCCAAACTCCTACGTTATTTCAGGTAGCTGAAGATTTAACTAAAATGCGTATAGAAACAAGCGTCTCGGAAGCCGATATCGGTAAAGTTAAAGAGGGTCAAGAGGTTGAATATACACTTGACGGTTACCCCGACAGCACTTTTTACGGTAAAGTCATTCAAGTCAGATTATCTCCCACAACAGAATCCAACGTAGTTACTTATACCGTTATTATTGAAGTTGAAAATGATGAGGGCAAATTAATGCCCGGCATGACGGCAAATGTATCAATAATAACCGATAAAAAAGAAAATGTATTAACCGTTCCTAATGTTGCATTAAAATTTACTGCAGCAGATAACAAGCAGAAATACGAACATAAAGGTATATGGATTGAAAAAAAAGGTAAACCCGTAAGAATTAACATTGAAACAGGAATAAGCAATGACTCATACACGGAAATCATATCAAATGAAGTAAAAGAGGGAGATAAAGTCTATATAAGTAAAACAATGAGCGGAAAAAAAGAACAAATGAGGGTGCCAAGACTGTAATATGAGCCTTATTGAAGTAAAACATGCAATAAAAACGTATCAAACAGGTGAAGAAAGCTTTAACGCACTTGATGATGTATCATTAAGCATTGAAGAGGGTGAATTTGTTGCAATAATGGGCACATCGGGAAGCGGGAAATCAACATGCATGAATATGCTCGGTACTTTGGATAAACCCAACTCGGGCAGTTATCATTTAGACGGCGTTGACGTTTTATCTTTATCACCCGATGAATTATCCGATATCAGAAATGTAAAATTGGGTTTTGTATTTCAAGGGTTTAATTTAATTCCGAGGACAACCGCACTTGATAACGTGGAATTGCCAATGATATATAAAGGCATTCCGGAAGAAGAACGGCATGAAAGGGCAAGAAAAGCATTAAAAATAGTAGGTTTGGAAAAACGTGAAGACCACATGCCAAATCAGATGTCAGGCGGTCAGCAGCAAAGAGTTGCAATAGCTCGGGCAATTGTAAACGATGCACCTTTAATACTGGCAGATGAACCTACAGGAAACTTAGATACAAAAACAAGTATTGAAGTTATGGAATTTTTCGTTAACTTAAACAATCAGACGGGTAAAACTATTGTATTAGTAACCCACGAACCTGATATTGCAGAATACTGCAAAAGAGTTATCCGTTTTAAAGACGGAAAAATCGTATCCGATATGCCAAAAAGCGAATGGCAAAAGACAAGGACAGCACAGACATAATGATAGACTATAAATCAACTATGAAAATGGCAATAAATTCACTAAAGGTGAATAAACTCCGCTCTGCCTTAACAAGTTTAGGCATAATTATCGGTGTAAGTGCGGTTATTATAATGCTTGCAATAGGAACGGGAGCAAGTAAAAAAGTTCAGGAAAATATGGAGTCTATGGGGTCAAATATGCTTACAATCCGTTCAACTTCCGCAAGAACAGGCGGAGTAAGCATGGGAGTCGGCACCCGTCCTACATTAACTTTAAAAGATGCAATTGCCATTCAAAAAAATGTAGCCGGAGTTGAAGCCGTTGCACCCGCTTCAAGCGAGGGTAAACAGTTAATGTACGGTAATCAAAACTGGCAGACAACAGTATACGGTACAACTCCGCCGTATTTATATATAAAAAATTATGAAATAGAAGCCGGCAGAAGCTTTACTTTTGAAGATATCAAAAACAGTGCAAAAGTAGCCGTTATAGGTTCAACCGTTGCTACAGAACTTTTTGGAGATGTTTCACCTATAAATAAAGTTATAAGAGTAGGCAATGTTCCTTTTAAAGTTTTAGGTACACTTAAAACAAAAGGTTCACAAGGTCCTTTTGACCAAGATGATTTAATATTTATACCGATAACAACAGCCCAAAAAAAATTGTTCGGAGTATCTTTCCCCGGAACCGTTAAAATGATTATAGTAAAAGGCTCTGACGGCGACACATTAAATGATGTCGAAAAAGAAATAACCGAACTTCTTGCCATGCGTCATAATATCGGCAAAAATCAAGTTAACGATTTTGAAATAAGAAATTCTGCCGAGTTTCAGGAAAAAATGAAATCAACCGTTAAAACTTTTGCAATACTTTTGGCTTCAATCGCTTCCGTATCTTTGCTTGTAGGCGGTATAGGGATTATGAATATAATGCTTGTATCCGTTACCGAAAGAACAAAAGAAATCGGTATAAGAATGGCAATAGGAGCAAGAGCCTCCGATATCAGACAGCAATTTTTAATAGAATCTTTTATGCTTTCAATGATAGGCGGACTTATAGGTGTTGTTACGGGAATTTTAGGTGCTAAATCAGTAGAATTTTTCTCTGAGGGAATGAGTGTATCAATTTCGTTATTCTCAATATTTTTATCACTTGGCTTCTCAGGTATTGTAGGTATTGCTTTTGGGTATTATCCGGCTTATAAAGCCTCTCTTTTAAACCCTATCGATGCATTAAGGTATGAATAAATTATAAAGGCAGACAAAAAGTTATTGAAGTTCCGTTTTCTACATTAGAAGCATAAATATGTCCGTCATGAGCTTCTATTATTTTTCTGCAATTATAAAGCTCCAAACTGAAACCGACTTTTCTGAATTTATTTGAACAAGTTAAATATTCTTCAAATATTCCGCTTAAATTCTCGTTGTGCTGATTATATCCGTAATCTATGAAAGATACTGATATATTTTCCGTATCATTTTCAATATTTATATATATTTTGGCGTTTTTAGCACTTTGTTCCGACGCATTTATTATAAGATTATTTATTACTTTTGTTATTTCGTCTTTATCCATTTTAACCGGCTGAATATCACCTTTAACGGCAAGTTCTATTGTTTGGTTCTTTTTATCTAAAATTTTCATTAATTTGTTACAGCGTTCTTTTATTAAATCAACGATTGAATATTCTTCTTTTTGAAGCTCGTATAAATCAATTTCATTTTTATATTTTATTAAAAGATTATCGGCCATATAGGTCATAAATTTACAAGAATTCAAAAGCTCTTCAAGTACTGTTTTAAGTCTGTTTTCAACCTTACCGAATTTATTATTCATTATTAATTCCAATATCTGAATATTTGCTCTCATAGGGTTTTTAAGGTCATGTGATATTATATCTATAAAGGTTTCTTTTTGAATTTTGTTTTTTACTTCTTGTGTTATATCTTGGATAATTACGCTATAACCTTTTATTTTATTTTTTTTATTTCGTATTTTTGTTATATGTAAATCAACCGGAATATTTTGAATATCATTGTTATCATTCATTATTAATTTTAAGTACAAATGATTTTTTTCGGAATTTTTAAAATTCTCAATATTTATTCTTATATTTTCATTCAAAAAGCAGTCAGCAATATCAAAAAGAGTATACTGTGTTTTATCGGTTATATATTTTGAATTTTGAAAAATAATATTAAACTTATCATCGGTAATAATAATTTCGTTATTATTGTATTTGGAAATATGCAAGACAACTTCTTGCATAATATCAATATCCCTTTTAAAAACGTTAGTATTAAAATTCATAAAACAAATGTATTAGAATTTATAAGAAATTTTTATTAGCCAAAAGGATATTAAAAAATATAATTTATAATTCTACTATTTACCGATGCAGAAATTATCAAAAATATTATTAAGAATATCATCGGTAACTACTTCGCCCGAAACCTCAGATATAAACATAAGAGCGGATTTTACATCAATCGAAATAAGGTCTTGAATTTCTTTATTTTGAGCTGCAATAAGAGCATTTATTAGTGAATTTTTAGTTTCTTCCAAACATTTTTGCTGTCTTTTATTAGTTATAAATTCAACCTCTGTAAGATTTTGACTGATTACGGAAGATTTAATTTTTTCCTTTAAAATATCCAGATTTTCACCCGTTTTTAAAGAAATACAAACTGCACTATCATCTTTATTTGATGTAAGGTCAGATTTTGCAGCAATTTTAATATGGTTTTTATCTTTAATCGTTTCAAAAATACGATTATCTTCTTCCGTAAACCCTTCATTTAAAGCATATAAGAATAAAATCAAGTCAGCTTCCTGCTGAAATTTTTTGGAAAAATCTATACCGATTGCTTCAACTTTATTGATATTTTCACCGTCTCTGATACCGGCTGTATCAATAATAGTAACAGGTATACCTTCTATATCAAGTGTTTCCTGCAAGCAATCGCGGGTTGTACCTGCAATATCGGTAACAATTGCACGTTCTAAATTTAATAATGAATTAAACAATGAAGATTTACCCACATTCGGGCGTCCTGCCAAAACTACTTTTATTCCTTGTCTGAACACGTTTGAACTTTTTGAAAAGCTTAATATTTTATTGATTTTTTCAAGAATATTTTCAACGGTATTTTCAATATAAGAATACTCGGGCTCTTTAACGTCTTCGGGAAAATCAACCGCCGCAACAATTTTAGATAAAAGCTCCATAATTTCATGCCTGATTTCTGATATTTCCTGAGAGAGTTTTCCAAAGAGATTTTTAGCAGTAGAAGATGCAAATTTTTCTGTCGGAGCTTGAATAAGATCTAAAACGGCTTCCGCCTGAGATAAGTCCATTTTTCCGTTTAAAAATGCACGTTTAGTATATTCGCCTTTTTGAGCGGGGCGGGCACCAAATTTTACGGTTAAATCCAAAATTTTATTAGTAATATGAATTCCGCCATGGCATTGAATTTCTATTACATCTTCACCCGTGTAACTGTTAGGTGCTTTAAAAGGAAGTACAATAACATCATCAAGTTTCTCGTTATTTTCAATAATATTTCCGTGGTATATTTTTTGTGGTGTAAGATTTTTAACGGAAAATAGTTTATCAATTATATCAAAGGCTTTTGAGCCTGATATGCGAATTATACTAACTCCTCCGTTTCCTATAGGAGTAGCTATTGCACTTATTGTATCTGTCATATACTGATTTTGCATGGTTCTATTATAGCCTAAAGATTAAATTAAAAAAATTTTATAATCAAAAAATAATTTTACGTGTTTTATATAAATGTTTATAATACAATATAATTAACTATACACGATTTTTAGGAAACATTAATAATGGATAACACGAAAATAAGAAACGTGGCAATAATTGCCCACGTAGACCATGGTAAAACAACGCTTGTAGACAGCATTTTAAAACAAACGGGCGTATTCAGAGAAAATCAGCAAGTACAAGAACGTGTACTTGATTCAAATGATTTAGAGCGTGAAAGAGGAATAACAATTCTTTCAAAGAATGTATCGGTAAATTATAAAGGGTATAAAATAAATATAGTGGATACCCCGGGGCACGCAGATTTCGGCGGTGAAGTAGAGCGTGTTTTAGGTATGGTGGATGGTGCGTTACTAATTGTTGATGCGGCTGAAGGTCCTATGCCTCAAACAAGGTTTGTATTATCAAAGGCACTTGAACTGGGTATAAAAATTATTGTTGTTATAAATAAAATTGATAAAACAGGTGCAGACCCAGATGGTGCAGTTGATAAAGTATTTGATTTGTTTACAGAATTAACCGACAACGAAGAATTAATAGATTTCCCTTATGTATACGCAAACGGTTTGGCAGGGTTTGCAAAGAAAAATATGGAAGATGATTCTAAAACTCTTGAACCGCTTCTTGATTGCATAATTGAAAAAATAAAACACCCGTCGGGTGATAAAAATAAAACTTTGCAATTCCAAGCTACAACACTTGATTACAATGATTATGTAGGCAGAATTGCAATAGGCAGAGTTCAAAACGGAATTATAAAATCACAGCAGCAAGTAAACCTTATAAAAGCAGACGGAAGCGTTGAACGCGGTAAAATTGCTAAACTTTATGTATTCGAAGATTTAGGCAGAGTTGAAGCACAAGAAGCCGTTGCCGGTGATATTGTTGCAATAACCGGATTTGATGACATTCATATCGGTGAAACTATCACAGAAACTGATTGTACGGAAGCACTTCCGTTAATAAAAGTTGATGAACCTACAATGCAGATGATATTTTCCGTAAATGACAGTCCATTTGCAGGTCAGGAAGGTAAATTTGTAACTTCAAGACAAGTAAGAAAAAGACTTTATGATGAACTTGAAAAGAATGTAAGCCTTAGAGTAGAAGATACGGACACAACCGAAAGTTTTAGAGTATCAGGCAGAGGCGAGCTTCATTTAAGTATTTTAATAGAAACAATGCGTCGTGAGGGGTTTGAATTCCAAGTATCAAAACCCGAAGTTATTTTTAAACGAGTAAACGGCGAATTAATGGAACCTTTTGAAAATCTTTTAATAGATGTACCCGAAAATTGTGCGGGAGCTTGTATAGAAAAGCTTTCAAACCGCAAAGGCGAAATGCTCCGTATGCAGAATGCAAAAGGCAGAACAATGCTTACCTTTTCAATCCCCGCAAGAGGTTTAATAGGTTTTAGAGGTGAATTTATCCGTATGACTCGCGGTGAAGGTATTATGAATCATACTTTTGATTCTTATAAACCATACGCCGGTGATATATCAAAACAAAGAAACGGTTCGCTTGTATCCCATGAGCAAGGCGAAGCTATTCCTTATGCTCTTGCCCAGTTTGAAGACAGAGGCGTATTTTTCCTAACCCCTAAAACCAAAGTTTACAGAGGTATGGTAGTAGGTGAACACAACCGCCCGCAAGATATTGAAATAAATGTCTGCAAGACCAAAAAACTTACTAATATGAGAAGTGCAACCGCTGATGTTATGGTTACTCTTCAAGCACACAGAAAAATGTCCTTGGAAGATTGTATGGAATATATCTCAGATGATGAGCTTTTGGAAATCACACCTCAAAATATACGTATTCGTAAGGCAGATTTAACAAAAGTAAGATTTAATTAATTTTTATATTTTTTCTTAATAATATCTATGATGTCGTTAATTTTGGAAATTTCTTCAATTGAAGCATCTTGGAGTTTTATGTTAATTATATTTAAAAGTTGATTTTTATCAAATTCCGGTGTGGGAAGCAGTAAGGACACAGGTGTTACACCAAAAACTTCGCAAATACTGTTTATTGTTTTTGCTGTAGGCGTACATTTATTGTGTTCAATATTTCTAATTGTTTCAACCGTAAGTCCTGATTTTTCAGCAAATTTATCTTGAGTTAAACAATTTTGAAGTCTTAAACGTTTTATTCCGTTATTTAATTGTTCTTGATAATCCATATTTAAAGGTTAAATTATATTTTGGAACAATAAAAGTAATTAATTTACCATTTAGTTGGTATAATTTTTTGGAAGAGCCACACACACACACACACACACACACACACACAACAACACGAACTCCACAGAGTATTCTGATATATTTTTTTTATTTTGTAAATTAGCCATATGGCTATTTTTTTTATACCAAAAGTACTATTTATTTTTTTTCATAAAAAAAACCCCCTTTTAAAAGAGGGTTTTTTATTTATTTCAAGGATTATTTATCATCTAAAGCAGCAACACCGGGGAGAATTTTACCTTCGATAAATTCTAAGGAAGCTCCGCCGCCTGTTGATACGTGAGTAAAGTCTTCAGCCTTGCAGAATTTTTTAGCGGCAGATACGCTGTCGCCGCCGCCTATAACGGATGTTGCACCGTTTTTAGTTGCTTCTACTATTGCTTGAAGTACCGCTTTTGTACCTTCTGCAAATTTGGGGTTTTCAAACGCACCAACAGGCCCGTTCATCAATATTGTTTTTGATGATTTTAATACATCTGCAAATGCTTTTCTTGAGTCCATGCCTGCATCAACACCTTCAAACCCGTCAGGAATTTCATTAATTTTAACGAATTTGTTTTCTCCGTTACCTGAAAAATCATTAGTAACAAGAACATCTGTTGCCATAACTAGTTTAACGCCTTTTTCTTGAGCTTTTTTTTCTATTGCTCTTGCAACATCCAATTGGTCATCTTCACAAATAGAGTTACCGATTTTACCGCCGTTAGCTTTAACAAATGTATAAGCCATACCTCCGCCGATAATCATGTTATCAACTTTATCAAGCAAGTTTTCCAATACTCCGATTTTAGAAGAAACTTTAGCTCCGCCTACAACTGCTGTAAACGGACGAGTCGGATTATCAAGAGCCTGAGATAAGCATCTGATTTCTTTTTCCATTAATAACCCTGATACTGCAGGTTTTAAAACTTTAGCTAATTTTGCGGTTGAAGTATGATTTCTGTGAGCTGCACCAAAAGCGTCATTTACATAAAAATCACCAAGTTTTGCAAGTTTGTTTGCAAAAGTCATATCATCATCTTTTGCTTCTTCTTCTTTATAATATCTGATGTTTTCTAACAGTGCTATTTGACCGTCTTTTAAATTTTTAAGCATTTCTTCTGCCATATCAACATCAGGTATAAACATAACTTCTTCACCCAAAAGTTTTGTCATATATTTTGCAACGGGAGCAAGTGTAAATTCAGGGTTCTTTTCACCTTTCGGTCTGCCTAAATGAGCCATTAATATAATTTTAGCACCCTTTTCTTTTAAGAAATTTAATGTTGGTAATATTGCCTGTATTCTTGTATCATCAGTTACATTTTTGTTTTCATCCAAAGGAACATTTATATCAACTCTTACAAGAGCTTTTTTTCCTTTAATGTCACCTAAATCTTTAATAGATTTTTTCATTTTATTCTCCTTTATAAAACTAAACTGCCTTTATTTTCTATAGTATAAGTTCTTATATCAACATTAACATTTAAGTCATTAAATATTTGATTTACTTCGTTTTCAATTTTTTCAAAACCTTTATTTTGAGAAATAATTAATATTGTAGGCCCAGCACCTGATATAACACAGCCTAAAATATCTTCTTTATTTTCCGTTAATTGAGTCAATTCTTTAAAACCTTTAATAAGTTCTTCTCTGTATGGTTGATGAAGTTTATCTTTTAAACATTTTTTCATAAGCTCGCTGTCGCGTCTGTATACAGCATCAATTAACATTGCACATTTTCTTATATTATAAGCCGCATCAAAAAAAGGAACATTTTCAGGTAAAACAGATCTTGCAATACCCGTATCAAGTTCATAGTCAGGAATTAAAACAGTTAATTTCCAATCTTCGGGCCAATAAATTTTAGAATATGAAACACTACCGTCATCTTCAATTGAAGAAATACAAAACCCTCCGAACATTGCAGGAGCAACATTATCAGGGTGTCCTTCAACTTCTGAAGCAATTGATAAAAGAACAGCATCATCAGCAGGTTTACCTAAAAGTTCATTTGCTGCAATTAAACCGCCTACTATAACCGATGCACTTGAGCCTAAACCTCTTGTTACAGGTATATTTGTCTTTATAGTTATTTTTATATCACTTACACTTTGACCGATGAAATTATACAAAAGTTCAATTGCTTTATAAACTATATTATTTTCATCTTTCGGAATAGATAATACGTCGTATGTTTCGCTGTCTTCGATTATATTTATTTCGATACCGCTTCCGGGCATAACGGTTTCTTCTACAGTAATTTCATTATAAACAGGAAGTGCTAACCCTAAGCAGTCAAACCCGGGGCCTAAATTAGCTGTTGTTGCCGGAACTCTGACACTGACTTTCATAATTTACCTTTTATCTGATTTGTATCGGCATTATCAAACAAATATAATTTTCATCACTGTCAGGCTTAAATACTGTTGCCGACAAACTGCCGTTTAATCCTACTTTTACATTTTTTGCTTCCATTGTTTTTATGGAATCCAATACATATTTATAATTAAAAGCAATGGCAAGTTCATCACCGGTATAATTACAATCTATTATATCTTCAGATGTACCTGAATTAGGTGTTTCTGCCTTAAGTACCAACTTATTATCATTAAAAGTAAATTTTACAATACTTGTTCTGTCATTAACCATGGTAGAAACCCTGTCAAGAGCCAAAATTAAATCATCTCTTGATATTGTTGAATTATTTGCCGTTGTTTTGGGTATCAATTGTTCATAAGGAGGATATTCACCTTCTATTAACCTTGAATTTATTGAAAAACTCATTGTTTTTAATGTTAATTTTGATTTATCAACAATCATTATAACTTTTTCTTCAGTTATAAATGAGCAAATTCTTACAAATTCATTTAAAGTTTTAGACGGAATAACTATTTTAGCTGTTTTTGCATCTTTATTTTTAATTGCTTCAATAATTCTTGTTAATCTGTTTCCGTCAGTTGCAGCCATTTCAAGTTTATTATCTTTTATTAAACAATATACACCCGAAATAACATTTCTGTTTTCATAGTTTGCAGCTGCATATACCGTATTTTTAATTGATTTTAATAACGGTTCAAGTTCTATTTCTATTTCAGTACCAACTGCAGTTTCATCTTCAAGTTTAGGAAATTCCTGAGCTGAAATACCTATTATTTCAAATTTTGAATTACCGCAAACAATACTTACAACGTTTGTATCTTCATTTAATGAGAATTCAACCGGTTTATCAGGTAATTTTGCTGCTATTTCCAATAATTTTTTTGCCGGAAGCGTAATTTTACCTTCTTTTTTTACTGCAACCGTAGTTCTTGCTTTTATGGATATTTCTAAATCAGTTGCACTTAAATTTAAGGTATTATCTTGAGCTTCAAATAAAACATTTGCCAGTACGGGCTGAACATTTCCTCTTTGTGCAGTAACTTTTTCCACTATTTTTAATTTGTTTAACAAAGAATCTCTATCAATTGTAAATAACATATTTATCCTCGATTTTTATTCTCACTTTTTTATTATATAGGAAAAATAAAAATTCGCGTCAATTATCTTTAAATTATTAATTACTTATAAATATATTTAAAAAAATAAAAGTAGTAATAAGGTTTGTATAAATTGTATAAAAGTATATTAAATTATTATTATTATTGAATTTATTAATTGTATAAAAGTTGTAGAATATTTTTTAAAACTTGTTCAAATTTTTATAGAAAATGATTTTATTAAAATAATAAAAAATTTTTAAACAACAATTTAAAAAGTTTTCTACAAGTTTTATACAAGTATTACATTTATAATATTGTAAATTTTTGATACAAAAAAAGCATGAAACCATGCTCATTTATTGGTTTTTATCTTTGTTAAAATTTTTCGGTTTTTTATCATGTAAAAATTTAGCAAGTTTATACTGTTCAAAACTTAAAGAAAAATTATAAAGTGCATTTATTAAAGTTCTTCCGGTTTCGCTTTTCGCTATTATTAAAGTTCTGTTGTTTTTATTTTTTGCATAATAAAGTTCTGTTTTTAAAATATTATCGACTTTATCTAAGGATGGTCTGTTTAACCTTTCTATAATCCATTCGTTTAAAAGCTCAACGGAATTTTTCTCTTTATTTTCCTGTAAATATTTTGAAAATTCTTTTAATATCATATAAAAATTATATTAATTAATTTTTTTAATACAATTCTATTGTTTAAAATTTTTTAATGCATATTCAATACATTGAACCAGTAATTCATTACGACTTATATCAGTTTTTACTGATATATCATCGACTTTTTTTAATAATTCTATATCCATTCTTAAACTTATTATGGTTTTTTCTTGTTTTAAAGGTTTAAATTCTTTCATTATTAAATAATTCCTTTAAACAATTGTATTTAAATTATATAATTTAATATATATTTAATTTTGTAATATTATTTTTATTGCAAAAAAAGAATACAAATGATATTATTTTTTCTATGGTTAATTTATTAGAAAAAGATAATTTTTTGATTACCAGAAGTTATAATGGTGGTTATATAAAATTTTTTATAAAAATTTTTTTTGTAAAATTATCTTTTAAAATAAAAGATAAAAAATTACATACAAATGGTCAAAATAATAACATATATATTAAAGATAACGGAATACTAAAAAAAGCGATAAAAAAAATACCTGATTTAAAAATTGATATAGACGGAAAAAATAATACCTTAATTATAGGTTCATCTTGCAAATTTACTCAATCTGTAATAGTTTGCAACGGAAATAATAATAGTATAATTATCGAAAATAGTAATTATAGTTTTAGTAAATTATTTATAAATTTATGCTCTGAATTTAACGAAAGAAAAATACATATAAAAGAAAATGTTTCAATAGGCGGTGCAAGATTACATTGCTGGGGTGATAATTCCCGTATTATTATCGGTGAAAACAGTATGTTATCTACCGGAATAAATATTATGAGCGGAGACGGACATATAATTTTTGATAAATTAACAAATAAATATTTGCATAATAATGATAACGGCTTTTGCGAAATAGGAAATCATGTTTGGATAGGTATGGAAAATATTATTTGTAAAAATACTAAAATTTCTGATAATTGTATTATTGGTGCAGGTTCAGTTGTTACAAAATCATTTGATGAAGAAAACTGTATAATTGCAGGTAATCCCGCTAAAATAATAAAAAGAAACATTAATTGGGATATTAGTGGAAAAATATAAATTATAAATTTTTTATTTTATAATAAAAAAAAAGGTATTTTATGTCGGTAAAAGTTAGCATTATTTTAGCGGTTTATAATGTTGAAAAATATATAAGGCAAACTCTTAACAGCGTTGTAAATCAAACATTTAAAGATATTGAAATAATAGTTGTAGATAATCATTCAACCGATAAAACACTTGAGATTGTTAATGAATATGCAAAAAATGATAATCGTTTTGTTATATATAAAAATACCGAAAATTTAAAACAGGGTTTAGCAAGAAATTTCGGTGTACAAATGGCAAGAGGTGAATATATTTTCTTTCTTGACGGCGATGATTATCTTGATTTAACGGCAATTGAAAAACTTTATAACAGAATAACCGAACTTGATGCTGATATTACACTTTGCACTTGGAATCAATTTGATGATTTAACCGGTAAAATAGACAAAAACCACGTTTATGCCAAATTAAAACAAATTCCGACAGAATTGGATGATAAAACTTTTAATTGGCGTGATATTAAATATTCCGTTTTTTGGCAGACAAGTGTGCCTTGGGATAAAATGTATAAAAGAGATTTTCTTATAAAAAAAGATGTTAAATTCCCTGGCGGTATCTATTTTGAAGATAATGTTTTTGTTTATGATGCTTTATTTAAAGCCGATAAATTATCCGTTCTTCGTGAAGACTTAATTTTTTACAGATGCAACAGAAAAAATGCGGTTACTAATTCAAGAAATCATTTATTTTTTGACTACTTTAAAATATTTAATTTAATTGGCGACAATCTTAAAAAAATTGATTTGTTTGACGAAATGAAGTATTACTATTGGGATTACAAGGTTATAACGCTTTATTGGTGGTTTATGAAAGTAAGACTTCCTTATAAAAGAAAATTTTTTAATAATATGAAATATGATTTTAAAAACCTCGGTATAAAAGAAGAAGATAAACAGTTTGTACGTAACAGAACCTTATTTTTGATAGACAGGTTTACAAAACTTCCGTTTTTTATTTATTATCCGTTTTTCTTCTTTTTTGATAAAATTTTTAGAATTGAAAAAGGCAAAAAAAATTATGCGGTTATATTCTTTTCAACTTTTGAAAAATGGTATAACTATTAAAAACCTAAAGATAAACCCGCACAGATATTTATTGACTGACCCGTAATTGATTTAGCATTATCTGAAATTAAAAATTCGCAAGTTTTAGCTATTTCCAAAGGTGTTACAAACCTTCTTTGCGGAATGGTTTCAATAATTTCTGATTTAGAAAAATCTTTGTCAAGATTTTCATTGTTAATTAGTTCCGTATCAACCCAGCCGGGGTTAATTATATTTACTGTAATATTATTTTGAGCTAGTTCTAAAGCTAAAGATTTGGTTAATCCTATTAAAGAAGCTTTTGTCATTGAATAAGTCGAAGCATTTGCTTCTCCCATTACGCCTGAAATAGAACCTATATTTATTATTCTGCCCCATTGTTGTTCTTTCATATAAGGAACGGTCAGTTTTATAAGTTCATAAGGTGCTAAAGTATTTAATTTTATTGAATTAATTATTTCATCTTGAGTCATTTTATCAATAGAATTATAAAAATAAACTCCCGCATTGTTAATTAAAACATCAATATTAGTGTTTAAATTTTCAATCAAATTTTTTGGAGCGTCATTAGAGCATAAATCAACGGCATAAAACCCTTTAAAATTATTTTCATTTGTAAGTTTAGCTAAAATATTTTCATCTCTGCCCGTAATATAAACATTATGGCTTTTTGACAGATATTTAGCTGTTTCAAGCCCTATACCTTTGCTTGAACCCGTTATTAATATATTTTTTCTATTCATCATCTACATTCGTTATAAAACTTAAAAGTGACATTAAATAAGAATTAATAATTTCTTTTCTTTCTTCTTCATTAAGAGTTTTAATAAACTCAATACAGGTATGAAGATTGTAATTATCATCATACCATCTGTTGTATCTTGGTGGTGCATTTTTTTGCATATTTTGTATGGCTTCGTCAAAACGATTATTATACTTATTTAAAATAATCTGTAAAAAATCTTCCGCAATTAAATCTATCTGCTCCTTATCAACATTTTCAAGAAGCATTAAAAGTGATTTTAATTCGGGATAATTATCATACCACCTGTTATACATAACCTACCCCGCAGGCCAGTTAAATTTTCTGCCTGCCATTACGTGAACATGAATGTGAAAAACCGTCTGTCCTGCAGTTTCTCCTGTGTTTACTACGGTTCTATATTCTTTTATTCCTAATTTTTCTGTTATTTTCGGTATTGCAGAAAAAATATCGCCGAAAGTTTCTTTAGAATCAATATCATTTAAAGAAGCATAATGTTTTTTAGGAATAACAAGAAAATGAACGGGAGCTTGCGGGTTTAAATCGTTAAAAGCAACAACTTTTTCATCTTCATAAATTAGGTTTGTTGGAATTTCTTTATTTGCAATTTTACAAAAAATACAATCAGTCATAAATTACCTCTTTTAAATATAATATAACTTTTTTCATTTTTTTAAAACTACATTTTGAGAAATTATTTCACTTACACGGCTATCAAGTGCATCAGGTAATATATAATCTGCATTTAATTCATTTTCTTTGACAATTGAAGCTAAAGCCAGTGCACAATTTAATTTTATTTCCGTGGTAATTTTTTTAACGTTATATTTTAATATACCGTTGAAAAGCCCGGGGAAAACAAGAGAATTATTTATTTGATTAGGAAAATCGCTTCTCCCCGAGGCACTGATAAAAGCACCATATTTTTTGGCTAAATCGGGTAAAATTTCGGGAGTAGGATTAGCCAAAGCAAATATTATAGGTTTTTGTGCCATTGATTTAATCATTTCTTCATTTAATAGGTTTGGAGCACTTAAACCAATAAAAACATCAGCTCCTTTTATTCCGTCTTTTAAAGTACCTTTAAATAAGTTTTTATTTGTGTAATTTGAAATTTCATCATGTGCAAAATTGTTTTGAACTCTGCCTTTATAAATAGCACCATCTATATCAAACATAGTAATATTTTTAGCACCGAGAGAAAGAATTAACTTACATACAGCAATAGCTGCCGCACCTGCACCGGAAAATACAATTTTTATATCTTCGATTTTTTTACCCGCAAGGTGGAGTGCATTCAATAATGCGGCAGCTACCACTATTGCGGTTCCGTGCTGATCATCATGAAATATAGGAATATTTGCTGTTTCAATTAATTTATTTTCCACTTCAAAACATCTTGGTGCTTTAATATCTTCAAGATTTATTCCCGAAAAAGAATTCTGTAAAAGTAAAACAATTTCAACAATTTCATCAGGAACTTGAGTTTTAAGACATAAAGGCATAGCACTTACATCACCTAATTGCTGAAACAAAACAGCCTTACCCTCCATAACGGGTAAGCCCGCTAATCCGCCTATATCACCAAGCCCTAAAACCGCACTTCCGTCTGAAACTATTCCGACAGGTTTTGACTGTTTTTCTTCGGTTAATTCAATTTCAACAACTCCGCCCGCCATTTTTCTTAATTGAATAGATTTTTCGTTTGTTGTACCGACTAAACTATCGTAGCTGAACATAAATAAATTCTTTGATACGCACAGAAAAAATTCTTTTAAATTTTCAACCGTTCCTTTTAATACAGGTATTTTTACATCAAAAATTATGTTTTTAACATTTTCTTTGATAAGACTTAAATCTATGGCACCGAAAGAAGGCTCTATATTATCAACAACAAGTTTTATTTTATCTTCATCTTGAGAAGAAATTTCAAAAGGATATGCGTCAATTCCGAGTGTTGACTTTAAAAATATTGCACGTTCTAAAGATTTTTCATAATCAAAAGAAATAACCGCAACGGAATTTTCTCTGTTTGTATAGTCAAAAGAGGCTTCGGGGTTATCTTTTATTTTAAGACAAGATGCAGCAACCCCCGGAGTATATACTATTGCAAGTGCGTTTTTATCATTAACTTCTACTTTTGATACTATTTTTATTCCGTTATATTTAGGCATTATTCTCTGACTTTGTTTTCTTTTCCCTGAGTTAATCTTTTAATATTATCTTTATGCATAATAATTACATAGATTGCACATACAGCTGCAAAGCAGATATAATATACATTTTGATTAAATACATTCATTAAAATCGGAGCAAAAGATATAGCTATAATGGAGCCTAATGAAACATATTTTGACAAAAATGTAATTATGCCCCAAACTGCAGCAACAATAAGACCTACAGGCCAGCAAAGTGCTATGAGAGTTCCTACTCCTGTTGCAACTGATTTTCCGCCCGTAAATTTTAAGAATATTGATTTACTGTGTCCTAATATTGCAAACAATGCTGCTACAACAGGGTTTAGACCTATATAATTAATAAAATCAAACCATCTGATTGCAATAAGAACAGGAATTGCACCTTTTATTGCATCTAATAACATAACAATAAAAAACCATTTTGTACCTAAAACTCTTTTTACATTTGTCGCACCTGTAGAACCTGAACCTGTTTCACGGATATCAATTCCTTTTAAAAGCTTTACTATTATGTATCCTGTCGGTATCGAACCTATTAAATATGCTATTAATGCAACTAAAAGTATTTTTAATATAACAAATATCATTTCTTTTCTCCTTTTTCTTTTGCCGAAATTTTTATAGGACTGCCTTTAAAGCCAAAGGCTTCACGCAATTTGTTTTCTAAATATTTTATATAGTTATCTTTAAGCAAATCTTCATTATTTATAAACAGTACAAAAGTAGGCGGAAGCGTTTTAACCTGTGTTGTATAAAATAATTTAAGCCTTTTACCTCTTATGCTTACGGGCGGATTCATTGAGATTGCGTCCATTACTACTTTATTCAAAAGGCTTGTGGATATTCTTTTTGAGCTTTCGGCATATACTTCTTTTGCAAGTTTATAAAGGTTTACAAGCCGCTGCTTCGTTTTTGCACTTATGAAAACTTTAGGAACAAAGTTCAAAAACGGCATTTCACTATCAATTTCTTTTTCAAATTTGTTGATGGTGGAAGATTTTTTATCTTCTATCAAGTCCCATTTATTGATTGCAAGAATGCAAGCTTTACCCGCATCAAGTATAGTACCTGCAATTTTTTTATCCTGATCGGTAATACCTTCAGTTGCATCGACAACCAAAACGGCAACATCACAATTCCTTATGGCACGAATAGAGCGGTCAACGGCAAATTTTTCCACTCCCCAATCAACTTTTGATTTTTTTCTTATTCCCGCTGTATCGACTAAAATAAATTCTTCGCCCTCGTATTTAACTTTTGAATCTATTGCATCACGTGTAGTACCAGAAACATTTGAAACAATAACCCTTTGTTTATTTAAAAGTGCATTAACTATGGAAGATTTACCGACATTAGGTTTACCAACTATGGCAATACGAATATTTTCAGATGTTTCTTCTTCTTTTTCAAGATAAGTAAAATCTTTAGTAACAGCGTCTAACAAGTCGCCCACTCCGCCTGAACCATGAAGTGCCGATATTGCATAGGGTTCACCGATTGCTAAAGCATAAAAATCAGATACATTAATAAATTTATCGGGTGAATCTATTTTATTTACCGCAAGAAATACTTCTTTTCCGCTCTTTCTTAAGACATTTGCTATATCGTAATCGATAGGGTTTATCCCGTCTTTACCGTCTGTTAAAAATATTATTTTATCAGCTTCTTCACAAGCAACTTTAGCTTGAGTAAAGATATTAAGCATTATTTCATCTTCATCACCCGGAATAATTCCGCCAGTATCAATAACGGTAAATTCTTTTTCCATCCATTCAACGTCAAAGTAAATACGGTCGCGTGTAACACCCGCTTGGTCATCAACAATAGAATGCCTTGCCCCTAATAAACGGTTTACCAACGTCGATTTACCGACGTTCGGCCGTCCTACTATTGCTACTATGGGTTTATTTTGCATCTTTTTACTTCCGTTTTTTTACAAATTATATTTTATTATAAATATAACCTTTATTCAATTTCGGTATAATCCTTTATATAATTTTCCATATTTATATTTAGATTTTTGAATTTTTTTATATCCTTTTTGAGTAAATATTTTATATCGGACGAAAAAATTATTACATTTGTTATATCAATAACTCTTTCATCTATGTCGAAAAATGATTTATAGTAAACCTCGTCCGAATAATTGCCCTTAAACACCATATTATTACTGAAAAATCTTTTATATATAGGAAAATATTTTTTAAAAAATAAATTTTTAGGACTGTAAAAATCAGGACTTGCACACATATTTGAAACAAATATTCCGCTTTTTTTCAAACATTTCTTTACGGCTGAAAAATAATCTTCACTTAAAAATCTTAAATCTATACCGTCATTATTAGCAACATCAACTATAATCAAATCGTACTTTTTAGGGCAATTACGAAGATAGGTTATTCCGTCCTGCAAAATAAAATTGAATTTATCGGACTGTTTAAAATCAAAATAATTTACGGCAATATCAATAATATTTTCTTCTAAATCAACAACATCAATTGTTTTTAAATCGTCAAAAAGGAACTCTAAATCATTAACCAGTTTGCCTGAACCCATGCCGATTAAAAGAATTTTTTCGGCTTTCGCTTTTAAAAGATATGAAATTAAAAAGTAATTAATATAAGGCAGATTGCCTTTGTAAAACTCCGTATCAATAAACCCCGCCTGATATGTGTCTTTATAATGCAAAAACCGCCCTATTTCATTTTCAACGACTTTAATGTTATGAAAATCGGAGTTTATTTCATAAATCATACGGTCATTAAACTTTTTATTGTTTATGATTTTTAAAAGCTCACTTTTAGGCTTTTTTATCGCTAATTCTTCGGGGATTAAAATATTCATAAACAAATTATTGCATAAAAATTCACGAAATTTTGTAAATGGTTTTTAATATTTTATCCATCTCCATCTCCCCCCCCCCTGACAAATTTTGATATAATATATTTAATCCGGTGTCGCAACTTTACGCTTGCTCCTCAATACGTTGCGGTGCTTCGCTTTGTAACACCACTTCATGGCTTATTGTAAAAATATACTCGGACAATTTAACTCAAGGAATTATAATATGAAAAAATTTGCTTTATTTTTATTATGTCTGACTTTTTTATTTGTTTCATTAAAAGCTTTTGCCGATGATGATATAACTTCTGAAGGTGAAGTAATAAAAAGTGAACAAAATATAGAAAATGCAAAGAAAATTAAACATTATAAAATAAAAAAAACAGTTAACACATACGGAGATAAAATTACACTTACCTGCCCTGATTGTAATTTCCCTGAAATTATTAAAAATTATTATAATTCCATAGAAGGCTTAAATTTTGTAAATTATCCCGATACCGGCTGGTTTTGTATGCCTATGAAATCATTAGAAAAAGTTTATTATAATAAAATCCGTATTGAAAAAGATTCTTTGGAATATGATAAAAAGCTTCAAACTTCTTGTATGCCGTATAGTTTCAATTTTGAAGCAATACAGCCGGCAATTTCTAAAATATTAAGTGTTCAGCCGTTATACATTTATGAAATTGATTCTTATAATAACAGTCCGACTTTTTATGATGAAGAAGTAAAAATTGAAGACGGAAATTTGATTTTTACTTTAAAAGAAGTTTTTAAAGCAAGAGAGTTAACTAATTTTGAAGAGCAAAAAGTAAATTTTATACAACAAAATAAGATTGATATATTAGATACAATAAAAAATACAAATTCTTCCGATAAATTATTTGAAGCAATAAATTCAAACGTTGAATATCCCTTTGAAAATTATCCGAAAAGTTTTGTAATCTATGTATCCGATAATCAAAAACCCATAAATAAAGAGTTAATTTTTTATAAAAACGGAAAGAAAATAAAAACGTTAAAATTTACTCAAGATTATCAATTTTTATTTCCCGATGCAAATTCAAAGATAAATCGAAGTATAAAGTATTCCGTAAATAATAAAGAATACGAAATTGTAATCTCATTTTCTGATTCCGACTCTATAATTGCAAAAAATGGTAATAAATGGAAATGGGGAATAATTGATAAAAACGGAAAAGAAAAAGTAGAGTTTATATATGATTATCTGTATCCCCTGACAGGATTAATAAAAGAAAATCTTATTATTCCCGAGGATTTAGACTCTAAGAAAATAAATAATACCGATATAAAAATGAAATATTTGGGTAAGTCAAAAGAATCCGATATATTTCTGGCTGTTCAAGGAGATTATAAACTGATAATTGATGATAAAAATAATACTTTATTAAAAATAAACAGATATTCTATGGAAGATAAAATAAATAATGAAATAATAAATAAAAAAATAAAAAGACAAATTTTAAAACAAATAAAAAAAGATAAAAGAAATAACACAAAGGATAAAACAGTTTATAAAATTAAAACTGTAATATGGGATATCGGAGATATATTAATGACGCCTTTTGCTTTAATAATTGCTTTACTTTGGCATTGGGGTATTATAGATTGATTAATGACATAAAAAATTGTTGATGTTAAAATTTAACCAAAAGAATAATTTGGAGAGTAATATGCAAGATACTAAAGAAACAACATCATCAATAGACACAATAAGACAAACAAGAATACAAAAAGCAAATGATTTAAGAGAAAAAGGAATTAATCCTTATCCTTATAAATTTGTTAAAACAGCATCAGCAAAAGAATTACAGGAAAA
>CANRMD010000021.1 GCA_947631645.1 Candidatus Gastranaerophilales bacterium | reverse complement strand
TCCATATATTCTTGAACGATATCCGGAACTGCATTGTAGTATTTATTTACAGTTTCTCTGCCTTGGAAATATACGTCAGTATTTTGTGCACCGACTTTGCAAACGGGAGCTTCCGGTCTTAGAGCTCTTTGTCTGAACTCTTCAATATATTTAGGTTCAACAAGTGAAGCTATATCTTCATAAGAAATTTCTTCAATCTTGTGAACTTCGTGTGAAGTTCTGAAACCGTCAAAGAACTGTAAGAAAGGAACTTTTGCTTTATAAGTTGATAAGTGAGCAACTAAAGCTAAATCCATTTCTTCCTGAACCGAATTTGCAGCTAACATTGCATAACCTGTATTACGGCAGCCCATAACGTCAGTGTGGTCACCGAATATTGCGAGTGATTGAGCAGCTAAAGCTCTTGCTGCAACGTGGATTACAGAGGGTAACATTTCCCCTGCGACTTTGTGCATAACAGGAATCATTAATAATAACCCTTGTGATGCCGTATATGTAGAAGTTAAAGCACCTGCTGCGAGTGAACCATGAACTGCACCTGCTGCACCTGCTTCTGATTGCATTTCTGCAACTCTTACTTCTTTTCCCCATATGTTTTGTTTGTGTTGTGATGCCCATTCATCAATCCATTCTCCCATTGTTGATGAAGGGGTAATCGGGTAGATTGCCGATACTTCGCTTAATGCATATGCAATATGTGCAGCAGCGTAGTTTCCGTCAACCGTAATTGTCTTTTTTGACATTTTATACTACCTCCATTCTCATTAACTATTTATACCTCGTTAATAAAAATGTATCCCAAACATAGTTAAATTACAAGAAAGTTGTATAAAAAAGCTCTAAAATTATTTTTAATTTTAGAGCATTTTATTAATTTTTTAATTATCTAACTACAGTTCATGTTTGTTACTTGAGTTATTTTGTTTTAAAATATTTAAATAAATCGAATTGTCTATTCCCAGTAAAGAGGCAAGTTTTTTAGAATAATCCGGATATTTAGGAATATATATCATCTGCTTAATTCCATTAGGCAGAGTATATCTGTCGTATCTGTGTAAATTTCTTTCGTTTAAACGGTCTGCATACATTCCTAATATGGCCATTTTGTCGGAGTCCGAAATTAAATTTGCAATTCTTCTAATATTTTTAGCAGAGTTACCATTTGTATTACCATCAAATAATTCTAATACAAGAGCTTCCATACCTCCTTCTTCATCATTTACATAATCATAGGCTGATAAAAAGTTACCCAGTTCTTCATCACTTAAACTGTCAATGAAATCAGATATATTATGATTTCCTAAATCCAAATTCATAATATTTTCTGTTGAAATATCATCTTGACTTAAACCATTTTTTTCAAGATATGCTTCATATTTTTCATAAGCCGCAAGTTCAGCTTCAGATAGTTTCTCTTTTCTTTCGTTTATACGTGTTTGTCTTGCCTCATCATTATCTTCTTTAAGTCGATCTCTTGTTTTACCATTTATTGAATTAGTTTCATCTACTTCTGGGTTTTTAGCTTTATATTTTTTCAGTATTTCTTCTATTTTTTCATCGCTTATCCCATTAGAATTAATATTAGGAATATTAGGTTCAAACTCAAATATATTTAAATTTTTATCATCTGACTTTCCTAAAACTTCTGAAAAGATTGAAATATCTTCTTCTTTATTATCTTGTTTTTCAAAAGTTTTTAATTCTGTTTTGTCTAAATTTAAATTTTTTGATGAGTTGACATTAAAAATATCCATTTTATTTCCTTTCTTTTTCTTTAGTTATTTTTTATATTTATTTAAAGCATTTTTAATATATTAATCATTTATAATCCGTTAGTATCAAACGTAATGGAACTATCTGCCGTATCAGTAAAAAAATATAATTTACCTTATTCATAAGGTTGATATCGGCATTAAAATAAAAATAGTTTATGATTTTAAATATAATTTTTACATTAATTTACATTTAATGTATAATTAATTAAAAAGAGAAAATTAATTATGAGTAAATTATATAAATGTAAAAAACTTGAAACCACTTTGCATTTTTTGCCTAAGGAAATTAAGTATTGTTGCAGTAACACAAAGGGTTTGGGTATTGATATAAAAGATACTAATTTTGATAATTTAAAATCAAATATAAAAGAAGCCAAAAATAAATATATTAAACAATTGGAAAAAGGTATACTCCCTAAAGAATGTATAGGTTGTGTTGATTATACTGAATGTAGTGAAAAGAATACAAGTCTTTTTGATTTAAGTTCTTTATTTAAAAAGAAAACTTACAAAATTTCAAACATTATTGTAAGTCATTTTAAAGAATGTGATTGTAGTTGTATTTATTGTTCTCAAAAATATTTGCAAGATCCTCATTACAAGAAATATGAAATTTTACCTCTTATTAAAGCACTATATAGTGAAAAATTAATTGATGAAGAAAATTTGACAGTAGAATTTCAAGGTGGAAATATTACAATGTTGAAAGAATTCGATGCGGTTATTGATGAATTTACTCAACACAATTGTAATAAATTTATAATTAATATAAATGGTATAAATTATCTTGAAAAATTAGAGAAAATAAAATATCATCCTTCAAGTGTAATAGATGTATCACTTGATGCCGGAACAAGAGAAACATATAAAAAAATAAAAAATGTAGACGCTTTTGAACAAACTATTAGTAATATAAGACGCCTAAAAAATGCTACAAATGTGCATTTTTGTTTAAAATATATAATTATTCACGGTATAAACGATAATATTGAAGAATTAACCGGTTTTTTAAATATAGCAAAAGATTTAAAAGTAGAGGATATAGTAATTGATATAGATTTTCGTGATACTATGATGAATCATGAAACAGTATTTATAATTCCTACGCATTATTATGAATTATTTAAAACTGCGAAAGAATATTCCAGTAAATATAATTTAGGCTTTTATATCCCTGAATATACAAAAAAAATACTGGATAAAGAAAGATATTAATTATTTCTCAATACGTACAAATACATATTCTTCTTTCTTACAAGGAAAAATTATTGATAAAAGGCTGAAAATAAAATCTATAAAACATTCAAACTTCATCAACTTACCCCTTTTGTCTAAAAAACACTTTTTGATATTTTAACTCTCTTTTTATGCTTTGACTAGTGTTTAGTATACAATTGTAAAGATAAATTACTGATTACGGCTTAAACTTTTCGTCAAATTATAAATAATTTCTAATTTTTCAGGATTATTACCAATTTTTGATATGTTATTATTTATCATATTTAAAAGTTCTGTGCTTTCTTTAAGATAGTCAGTTGCAAATAAATCTTCTGCGGTAATATTAAATACTTTTATAATTTTATCAATAGTTTCAGCCGTGGCAAAATTATTACCAAGTTCAATACTGCTTAATGCTCTTTGGGAAATTTCAATCAATTCAGACAATTTTTCTTGAGTATAGCCGTTTGCCATCCTCAATCTTTTAATTTGTTTTCCTAGTTCTTTTTTAATACCCATAAATACAATTATAATTTCTTTATTAATGCTACTTTACTATTTTAAGTAATTATATATTAAGTTTTATGAAGTAAAAATGTATTATAAATTCAATATTTTGATTATTTTAGTATTTTAAATTGTAGAAATTTGGCAATTAAAAATATCTACATGTTTTAATCAGAATATAAAGTTTATATTATGAAAGGATAAGTTATGTCAGTAGAAAAAGTAAGCGGGAAGATGAATGTATCTTTCGGTGAAAGGGCAAATACTCAACCTGTAAAAACTAAAAAGACACCCGCACAAATAAAAGACGGAAAGAAAAAGTTAGCCTTGGCTCTTGGGGCTTTAGCAGTTGCAGGAGCCGTAACGGCAGGTGTTGTTATTGCCGTAAAAAAAGGAAAATTAAATAATTCGCAGATTAAGGATGCAATAAAAGAGTCAGCTGATGATATAGGTAATGCCATAAAAAACTCGGCAGACGATGTAAATAATGCAGCAAAAAATCATTTTAATTCTTTTGACGATTTTAAGAAAATCGGTACCTTTGATAAAGGCAAAGCCTTAATTGACGGTAAAGGATTTTCAGGGGTAATAAAAAATGTTGGTAAAGACGGACGAATTAAACTTGTTAACTATGAAAACGGTTTATTAAGCAGTGTACAAGAAGATGTAACTAATCATTATTTTAATCATTATGATGGTTCTCCGTTTCTTAAATTGCTTAAAACATACGATTATGCAGAAGATGGAACTATAACCATTGGTGATTGCATCAAACGACAATTTATAACAATAAATCCCGATAAAAGTATAAAAATCCAATAATTCACAGCAGAAAATAAAATAAAAAAGAAAAGTCCGAAAGTTTATTCGGGCTTTTCTTTATTTAAAATATATTGATTAAAAAGTTTTTTTTGACTAATATCTATATGTTAGTTACAAAAGAAAGAAGGTAGAATTATGTCAAGAAGACCCGTTATTGCAGGGAACTGGAAAATGCATAACCTGCAGCAGGAAGCAATTGATTTAACAAACGGAGTTATGCAGGCATTAAAAGAAATTGATAAGGCTGCATTACCGGAAGTTATTATTGCCCCTACATTTACATCGTTATATGCCGCAAATAAAGCATTAAAAGATTGCGGATGCGGAAAAGTAAGATTAGCCGCTCAAAACTGCTATTTTGAAGAAAAAGGTGCATTTACCGGTGAATGCTCCGTTCAAATGCTCAAGGATACAGGCTGTGAATATATAATTATCGGACACTCAGAAAGACGCCAATACTTCGGTGAAACAGATGAAATGGTTAATAAAAAAGCTAAAGCTATCTTAGCAAACGGCTTAGTTCCGATTATCTGCTGCGGTGAATCTTTAGAACAAAGAGAATCAGGGGTAACAGATTATCATATAGCTTCACAAATAACTAAAGCATTAAGAGATTTAACTGCTCAAGAAGCTGCAAAATCAATTATAGCTTATGAACCGATTTGGGCAATAGGAACAGGTAAAACCTGCGACAGCACGGAAGCTAACAGAGTTATTGCAATGATAAGAAACGTAGTAAAAGGTTTATATGACGCAAATACTGCTGATTCCATCAGAATATTATACGGCGGCAGCGTAAAACCGGAAACTATTAAAGAACAAATGGCTCAATCTGATATAGACGGTGCATTAGTCGGCGGTGCAAGCTTAAAAGTTGACAGTTTCGCTCAAATAGTAAAAGGAGCTATGTAATTTATTTTTTTATAAGAAAGACGTCCGTTATCGGGCGTCTTTTCTGTATCCTTTTGTTTCTGATATTTTTCTTCCGATACTTTCTATTTTTGATTTAATGCAGTTTATACATTTCTCGGGCGAGTCATTTATGCAGATTTTATTCGGATAAATTTCGTATTTTTTTCGATATTCGCCCTGTGTCATATTTGGCATTACAACATTTGCCCCCGAGTTTAAGGCAATAATTCTGCCGTTTTGCCTGATACTTTCCATTGCCGTGGTTGCAGGAATGTTAATATCGGGCATTAAAAGCCGAACTATAGCCATAACTTTTAATGCCATATCAAAATTATCTTTATTTGCGTTTGCTAACGGCGTGTCAGGATGAGGGATTAAAGGCCCGATACCAACCATATCGGCATCAAGTTCTTTAAAAAATATAATATCATCTGCTAAAGATTCAATTGTTTGGTTCGGCAATCCGACTAAACATCCTGTTCCTGTTTCATATCCGAGTTTTTTAAGATTTTTAAGACACTGTATTCTGTTTTCAAAACTCATATCAGGGTGGAGATGCTTATAAAGATTTTTGTCAGTCGTTTCTATTCTTAAAAGAAACCTGTCAGCTCCCGCATTTTTATATGCCTGATATTCTTCAAAACTTCTTTCTCCGATACTTAAAGTCACGGCAATATCATGCTTTTTTATTTCTTTTATAAGTGTGCATAACTTTTCGCTTGTCCAATACAAGTCTTCTCCGCTTTGAAGTACAACTGTTTTGTATCCTGAATTAACTGCAAATTTTACACATTGCAGTATTTCATTTTCTTTTAATCTGTATCTATCAAGCTTTTTATTTTCGGCTCTCAGTCCGCAATAAAAGCAATTACAACGACAAATATTAGAAAATTCAATTAAACCTCTAAGATGAACAAAATCACCTTTATATTTTTTCCTTATTTTATCAGCACTTTCGCATAATAAATTGCCGTCAGAATTTAATAATGCAATGATTTCTTCTTTATTAAGAATACGCTCATTTTCCGCTTTATTAATGATTTCAGATAGCAAAGCTTGCTTGTTGTTGTAATAATCTTTCATTATTTCTTATATGTTCAAAGACTTTTTTTGATTTACCGTCAAAATCACCGTTTAAAATTTTATTCTGTAAAGATGCTAATTTTTCTTTCGCCATAATATTTTGGTAGATTTTAACAGCTTCCTTATCACGTTTTCCGTTTAACTTTCTTGTTATTTTATCAATCGGAGGCTTGTTTGAAAAAATATTTTTAACGTCACTCAGAGAATTTTTTATTTCACTGAAAGAATTGATATTGTGTTTTTTTAATACACCATACCCGACTGCTGCGGCACCAAGTACACCGAGGGCACATAAACCTAATTTTAATTTTGTGCAATTGTCACAAAGATGCTTGTTTGATTCTCTTTTATCATTTTTTTGAGAACCGAAAACTACAGTATTAAAATTATTAAGTCTGATTGCATTAACTTTCATAATAAACATTCCTTCCCTAAAGTGGGTATATTATTATAACATTAAATTAATATTTTGCAAATAATTTTTTAATTACCCGATTGATTAATAAAAAAAATTCTCTTTTTTAGGTTAATGTGGTAACATAAAAGTATCTTGTAAAAGGAAAAATAAATGGGCGAACACTGGGTAGGGTATATTGGCAGCTTTCATGTACATTTTGACACATTATTAACAATGTGGTGTGCAATGGCGTTTGTATTGTTGGCTGCTTTTATATTGACAAGAAAGCTTGAGATAATACCGTCAAAGATGCAAGCAGCCGCAGAAAGCATAATAAAATTCTTTTTGGGTAACTTAGCTGAAATAAAAAACGGCGAAAAACATATACCTATTGTTGCATCTTTGTTTTTGTTTATACTTGTTGCAAACTTAATGGGGCAATTACCTTTAAGACTTATACAGTTAAAACAGGGAGAAGTTGCCTCTCCTACAAATGATATTAATATGACTGCAGCAATGGCTGTTATTGTTTTGATTTATTATTTGTATCAAGGTTTTAAGGCAAAGGGTATTAAGTATATTTATCACGGGTTAAGTATTACGGGTATAATAACAACGTTGGTTGATTTATTAGAAATGATTACAAGACCGTTAAGCTTGGCAGTCCGTCTTTTTGCAAATATTTTAGCGGGCGAAATATTGGTATCGGTTATGCTTGGAATTTCGGCAATAGCGGCACCTATACCGGTTATGTTTTTTGAAATATTTGTAGCATTCTTGCAAGCATTTGTATTTATGATGCTTACAATTGCGTATATATTGACATCGGTATCGGAAGAACATTAATCGAAAGGAGAATAAAATGGCAACTGAATTAGCAACATTAGGAGCAGGGTTGGCTATAGGATTGGCAGGGCTTGGAGCGGGGCTCGGGCTTGGTATTGCCACTAAAGGTTTAATGGAAGGTATTGCAAGACAGCCTGAAGCATCGGGTAAACTTGTAGGTTTCTTCATTATTGGTGCAGCTCTTGCCGAAGCTTGCGGTATTTATGGTTTACTTATCGCCTTTATGCTTATCGGTAAATAACGGATTAAATTATGGAATTTGATGCAACTTTTTTATTCGCGGCAATCAGTTTTATAGTATTTGTCTTTTTGATGAATAAAATTTTCTATGCTCCTGTTTTGAAAATAATGAAAGACAGGCAAGATTTTGTTGCTCAAAATTATACTGAGGCAAAAAATGTTAAATTAAAAACGGAAGAAAACATCAAATACAGAGAAGATGAACTTCAAAAATCAAGAGAAGAAGCTCAGGAAATTATTGCTCAAAAGTCGCAAGCCTTGAAAAAAGAGTGTGCACAAAAGGTTAGTGAATATAAAGAAGAGCTTTTCGGTAATATCGCTAAAGAAAAAGAAGATTTAAAAAACTCGGCATTAGCTGCTAAAGAAGTTTTAAAAGATAATGTTGTGGACATAGCCAAAAATATTTCTTCTAAACTCTTGGGCAGCAGTATAAATTCTTCTTTTATTGATAAATCGGATATAAAGGAGAGTTAAAGTGGCTGAATTTTTTGATATTATAATAAAATCAAATACTTTAAACTTTATTATTGTCGCTGGAGTTTTAGCTTTTCTTTTTTATAAATTTAATGTTAAGCAAAAACTTGAAAACCTCAGAAATGATATAAAATCTTACGTTGATAATGCGGAAAATGAAAAAGAGCTTGCAAAAAAAGAACTTGTAAAATCTCAAGATGCGGTTAATAAACTCCCCTCAGATATTGATGCAATTAAAAAAGATACACAAACAAGCGTTAATAATATTGAGCTAAAAATAGCATCTGAAATTGAAGACCGCAAAAAAGATATTGAAAATAATGCACAAAGACTTTTAAACTTAGAAACTAAAAAATTTCATTCAAAATTGATAAACATATTGAGTGAAAAATCGGTTGAATTGGCGAGGGATAACGCCCTTGAACAATTGAACCAAAATAAAGAACTGCATAATCTTTATATAGATGAAGCTATAAAGGAGCTTGAAAGAATAAATTTATGATAGTAGGAGATATAAAAAATAAAAAAATATCAAGAACATATTCAAATGCACTTATAAGTACCGCAAAAGATGCAAATAAGTGTCAAAATGTTTTGGATGATTTATTCTTTGTAAAAGAGTTAATTAATACAAACTCCGAATTGTCAACGCTTCTGTACAGTCCTGTTGTAAGTTTAAATGATAAAAAAGATATTATGACAAAATTATTGAATAATCGTGTTGATAAAATTACACTCGATTTTATACTGCTTCTCTTGGACAACAACAGAATTAATGCCCTTGATGAAACATTAAATCAATATTTAAAAACTTATAATAAAATTAATAATATTATAACGCCTTTAATTATATCGGCAGTAGATTTAGATGAAAATCAAAAGAATAAAATAGTTGAAAAATTAAAAGAGAAACTTTTAAAAACAATAAAACCCGATTATTTGGTTAATCCCGATATAATTGGCGGGTTAGTAATAGAAATAGAAGATAAAACGCTTGATTTTAGCTTAAAATCAAAATTTGATGATATGAAAAAAGAATTAACAAAGGGAAACAGATATGGCAACAATTAATCCTGATGAAATCACATCCGTAATAAAAGAAAAACTTCAAAATTATGAGTCGAAACTCGAGGTAAAAAATGTAGGTACCGTATTAGAAGTCGCAGACGGTATTTCAAGAATATACGGTTTAAGTGATGCAATGTCATCAGAACTTGTAGAATTTGATGACGGAAAAGGCACGCTTGGAATAGTTTTAAACCTTGAAGAAGATAATGTCGGGGTTGTAATATTAGGAGAATATACTCAAATAAAAGAAGGTATGACGGTTAGAACTACGGGACGAATTGCATCAGTTCCTGTAGGAGAAGGACTGCTTGGCAGAATTATTGATCCGACAGGTGTACCTGTTGACGGAAACGGGGATATACACTATGAAAAAACAAGAGCAATAGAACGTGTAGCTCCCGGGATTGTTACGAGAAAATCTGTATTTCAGCCTCTTCAAACGGGTTTGACTGCAATAGATGCTTTAACTCCTATAGGCAGAGGGCAGAGAGAACTTATAATCGGTGACAGACAAACTGGCAAGACAGCTATCGCTATTGATACAATTATTAACCAAAAAGGCAAAGACGTTATTTGTATATATGTGGCAATCGGACAAAAAACCTCAACCGTTGCACAGCTGGCTAAAACATTGGAAAATTTTGGGGCAATGGAATATTCAATAATAGTATCGGCTCCGGCTAATGAGTCTGCTCCTATGCAATATATAGCACCATTCGCTGGATGTGCAATTGCGGAAGAATTTATGGAGCAAGGAAAACATTGTTTAATAATATATGATGATTTGTCTAAACATGCTCAGGCATACAGGGCAATGAGTTTGTTATTGAAACGCCCGTCAGGACGTGAAGCGTACCCCGGCGATGTATTCTATTTACATTCAAGGTTACTTGAAAGAGCATGTAAATTGAATGATGAATTGGGCGGAGGAAGCATTACCGCATTGCCTATAATTGAAACTCAAGCGGGTGATGTTTCGGCATATATTCCTACTAACGTAATATCAATTACTGACGGTCAAATATTTTTAGAATCTAACTTATTTAACTCTGGTGTTAGACCTGCAATTAATGCGGGAATTTCGGTTTCTCGTGTCGGGGGTAATGCTCAAACAAAAGGTATTAAACAAGTTGCCGGAAAATTAAGACTTGACCTTGCTCAATTTAGAGAACTTGAAGCTTTTGCTCAGTTTGCAAGCGACCTTGATAAAGCAACAAAAGACCAATTGACAAGAGGACAAAAGCTTACGGAAGTCCTAAAACAACCGCAGTATGCTCCTTTAAGCGTTGCAAAGCAAATCAGTATTCTGTTTGCTGCTAATGAGGGTATTTTAGATGATATTGATAATATTAAAATCAGAGATTTTAAATCGGGATGGTTTGAATTCTTTGATGCTAATATGAAAGAATTGGCTCAAAAACTTAATGACGGAGATAAGCTCTCTGATGAAGATATGAGTAATTTGAAAGAAAAACTTAATAATTATAAAACTAATTTCTTTAAACAATAATCGGTAAAAAAATGGCAAATCTGAAAAAAATAAGAACAAGAATAAATTCAATAAAAAGCACGCAAAAAATTACTCGTGCAATGAAGATGGTTGCATCTGCAAAGGTAAAAAAGTTTGAAAACAAAGTTAAAGCATCAAGACCGTTTACTTTTGAGCTTGAAAAAATGTTTTACAGACTTTTAAAATCAGTAACGGATATAGAGTCTAAACAGGCTCACTTCAAAGAACCGTTAAATAATTATCCGATACTCTTACAAAAAAGGGATATTAAAACTGTCGGTATTCTTGTTATGACTTCAAATAAAGGTTTGTCGGGTGCGTTTAATGCAAATGTCGTTAGATATACCTTGCGAACAATTCAAGAATATGGAAAAAGAGGTGTTAAATGTGAACTCTTTATTATAGGACAAAAAGGTTATAATGCTTTAAAACGTGAAGTTGATGAGTATGGTTTTAAAATTATTCAAACATATTTAACCTTTAGTGAAACTCCTAATTCTTCTCAAGCCAGGCTTGTAGCTTCGGATATGGCAAAATCTTTTGTAAACGGTGATATTGATTCTATGGAAATTATTACTACCCGGTTCAGAAATATGATGTCGTATTCGGTAGAAAAATGGGATATTCTTCCGCTTGATGACATTGATTTTGATTATACAAAGGAAGAAATTACCGATTTTGAAATTGAGCCGAGTCAATCTTCTGTTTTATCGGAATTAGTTCCTCTATTTATATCAAGTATAATTTTTCAAGCTATGCTAGAATCAATAGCAAGTGAGTTGGCATCGAGAATGACGGCTATGAGTGCAGCTTGTAATAATGCTGAAGAAATGATTCAAAAATTAACAATTGATTATAATAAAGCTCGTCAAGCGATGATAACTCAAGAGTTAACTGAAATAGTAGGCGGAACAATCGCTTTAAATAAATAGCTTATGTCTGTATTAAAAAAAACAATTATATGTGTAGTGCTTAGCATGGCAGTTTGCACTGTTATGTATTGCACAGCTTTGTTTGCTTTACCTAATGTAATTGATTTAAATAAATATAAAGATGATTTTTCCGCACAGATAGAAAAAGAATCGGGATTTAAAGTTAGTTGTGAAAATATTCAATTTAAACGCAATTTTTCACCCTATTTAAAAATATATATGTATCATACTATTGTTTTATATCCTGATGAAAGTGTTTTTCTGAAAATCAAAGAAGCTGATTTAAGAGTTAAAATACTCCCTTTATTGTTTAAAAAAGTTGAAATAAAAGATGCACAATTAACAAGACCGATTATTAATTTTACTTTGTATGAAGATTTTACAACTTCTTTTGAAAAATATATTGATATGAATAAAACATTTAAAACAAACGGTTTTAATTTAGATGCACTTATTTCTGATACTTTATGTAAAAATTATAAGCTTAAAATTTTTGATTACTCTGTAAATAAAGAGTTTTATTTGGAGGGAGATGAACTTCTTTTAAAAAATTTAAAACTGAATGAAAGTGCCCATATAATAATAAAAGGTGCTCTTTTTCAGGATAAAAAAGAATATTTAAAGTATGATTTAAACTTAATAACCTTGTTAAACAACGAAAAAAAACCATTTACTTTTTCTCCGTTTAAATCAATTTATGAATCAGATTTAAAGGGAAATATAACGGGTAATGTAAAAATCAATAAAAATAAAAATATAACGGGAAATGTTCAAATAAATGACTTATCCATAAAAGTAGACGATACATATTTAAAAAATAATTCGGCAAACCTTGTATTTAAAGGAGAAGAAGTTCAAATAAATTCTGTATTACATACTTCTTTAAAAGACAAAGTTGAATTAAACGGAAAATTTTCGTACGGCAAAAAACGCTTGATTGATATGCACGTATCGGCTTTGAATATTAATTTGGCAACTTTAAGCAAAATAACAAGCGAACTTACAAAAGCCTTAAATATTGAAAACCCTATAAAAGATATGAAAATACAAGGGCTTTTAAATGCTGATTTCAGTGTTAATTCTGATTTTAAAAAGCTCAAATCAAAGGGCAGTGCAAAAATCAAGAATGCCTTAGTTAAGATTAATGAACTCCCTTATAACATAAATCAAATAAATGCTGATGTGAATTTTAATGATAATAAAATAAAAATTGAAAATGCAGAATTAAAAGTAAATTCAACTCCCGTTAAATTATCGGGTGTAATAAATCAAGATGTAACCGTTGATTTAAAAGCAACTTCAGAAAATCTTGATATAAAACCGTTAGTTTTAATGTTTTTAAAAGAACAAGAACTTCCCGTTAACATATTAAAAGGGAAATTGTCGTTTGTATCCGAAATTAAGGGGAATTTAAACAAAACTCTGTTATCTGATACAAAAATAAATACATACGGTTTAGCCTTTGTTGAAAAAACTCAAAAAATTCCCGTAAGTATAAATGATGCACTAATAACACTTAAAACCGATAAAAATAAATACTTTGGGGATGTTGAATATTCCGGCAGTGCAAAATATAAGAAATCTCAAATTATTATGAAAGACTTTGGATTTTCTTTCAATGAAAAAGAAATAAAAATTCCTCAAAAAGAAATTTTATTTAATTCTTCTCCGATAAAAATCTCAGGTGTTATAAAAAATTATCTTCAAAGTCCTGATGTAAATATTAATTATAATGCGGATATTAATTCAAAAGATATGGGCTTATTGTTGTCCGATTTTGTCAAAGAACCATATAAGGCACTTGGGATTATAAAAACCGACGGAAATTTAATTATAAAAGATAATATTGCAAAAATAAAAGCTCAATTAAAAGCAAATAAAGACAATTATATTTCATATTTGGTTATAAAAGAAATACTTAATAAGCCTTCCATATTGGCTATTGATGCGGAAATAAAAGATAAAACAGTTACTATAAAAGATTTATCGCTGGCGGAAAATAAAGAAAATGCTTCGAAAATCTTAAATATAACGGGTGAGATAATAAATGAAAAAACACCTGTATTTAAAAATCTGAGAGTTCAAATTCCCTCATCATTGAGTGCAGCTATGAACTTTTTCGGAGGAGAAGAAATTTCATTAAATGCAGATTTAACGTTAAATAATACTATTGATAAACCAAAAATAACCGGCAGTGCAAAAATACATAAATACAATATAAAAAAATATTTGACGTCTATAAAAAATGCAGATGTTAATTTTGGTGAAAACAATATAAAAATAACCGCACCTGATGTTGTTGTTAATGATTCTGCGTTTAATGTTATTTTAGATGCTGCTAATGATTTAAATTTTAAAAATGTAATCGTTAATAATGCTCAGGTTAATTCTTTAAATTTAGATTTAAATTCACTTTTTTCACTGCAAAGTCAATTTGATAATTTGGTATTGACCGTAAAAAAGGGAAGTGCCGTTATAAATAATTTTAAAGTTTTAGATTTAAAAGCAAAAGATATTGTAAGTGATTTTAAAATAGAAAATAGTATAATAAAACTGTCAAATATAAATGCAAGTGCATATTCGGGTCAAGTTCAAGGGAAAATAGATTATAATATACGTCATCATAATTTGGATATAAATATGACGGGAAAAGGTCTTGATGTAAAAACATCATTATATGATTTGTGTAAAATAGAGGATAATTTAGGCGGAAGAGCTGATTTTACCGCTGATATATCACTGTTAACAGGAACGGAAAAAGAGGTATTAAAGTCATTAAAAGGTAAGTTTAATTATACGGCTCAAAACGGTAAAATGGGAACTTTAGGAAAATTTGAATATTACCTTTATGCTAAAAACTTATTGTATCATGGCTTTTTAAATACAACTTTGAACCGTGTAGCAAATGCAATAGTAAGAGATAATACTTCTTATTTTAAAGAGTCAAAAGGGAATCTGACCTTTGAAAACGGATATTTAATTACGGATAATTTGACTACAACGGGCGTAAATATGAGTTTATATATGACAGGCAGACATAATTTGTTGACAAATCAGGCAAATTTAAATATATATGGCAGAATATCAGATGATATAAGAAATAAATTGGGTTCTTTCGGAAATGTTTCAATATCAGATATGATGAATTCAACGACAAAACAAGAAAAGAAAAATACGATTGTAAAAATTCCAAGTGAAATATCGGATAAAATTCCGCCTTTATATAAAAAATCTAATGATTTGACAAATACATTTAAAGTTAATATTTACGGCGATATAAATTCATTAAATGCAATAAATTCATTTGTGTGGACATTGCCACAGGAAGAAGCTTCGGCAGAAAAACAAGAAGAACTGCCGTCTTTTTCGGAATTATAATTTAAACGTTTTCTTTATTTTCTGTTGTCCCGTATTGAGAGTGTTCTTCAATAGAAACTCTGGATAAAATTTCGTTGCTGTATACTCTTAATTCTTCTCTTGTAGTACGTTTAAATTGTTTATTAAACAATTCCATTTTAGTATAGTTAAATTCGTTTTCCCATTTAGCGATAACAACGGTAGCAATGCAGTTGCCTATAAGATTAACTGTGGTTCTGCCCATATCAAGAATTTGGTCAACCCCAAGCAAAATAGCAACGCCAATTATAGGGAACCCGAAACTTGACAGAGTGCCGGCAAGAACAACCAATGCGACTCTCGGAACTCCGGCTATGCCTTTACTTGTCAGCATTAAAGTACCCATTATAAAGAGCAATTGAAAAGTGCTGACTTCTATATCTCTTATTTGCAGAGAAAAAAGCATTGCAAGAGCAAGGTATAAAGTAGAACCGTCAAGGTTAAATGTGTAGCCTGTCGGCATAACAAAGCCTACAATATTTTTTGAAACACCGAAATTTTCCATAATTTTCATGGCTTGAGGCAATGCCGCTTCAGAAGTTGAAGTGGTAAATGCCAGCATTGCGGGTTCTCTTATTGCTCTTAATAAAGAGAAAACAGATATTCCGACTATTCTGCAAGCTATATTTAAAATGACAAATAAGAACAAGAACAATGCAAAGTATAGGGAAAGGATAATCTTTGCATAATTCATCATAATACCCATGCCGCTTTCGGCAATAGTATATGAAATGGCACCAAAAACTCCGATAGGAGCAAAATTCATAACAAACTGAGTAAATTTAAACATTATTTCGGAAAGCGAAGAAACGCAATCTAAAACAGGTTTTGCTTTTTGTCCGACCGCACAAATTGCAAGAGCAAAAAAGATGGAGAATACTACAATTTGCAGCAAATCACCATTTGCCATTGATTTTATTATGCTGGTAGGAAATATATTTACAATCATATCAATGGCAGACTCATGAGTATTTTGAGATGCCATTACCGTGGCGGTATTAATCATATTCTCCGAAATGCTTGTGGAAAATCCCTTGCCGGGTTTAAAAATTAATCCCACACTTAAACCGATTACCAATGCAAATGAAGTTGCACTTGCAAACCATATTAATGTTTTAGCTCCCAACTTGCCAAGCGATTTAATGTTGCCGTGAGAAGCAATACCGGTTACGACAACTGAAAATAATAAAGGAGCAATAATCATTTTAATCATATTTAAGAAAATATGAGCTAAGGGCTGCATTTGTTTACCAAATTCAGGAAATTTCCAACCGACAAATATACCCGCAATTAAACTTATGAATATATATAAAGTTAATCTTGACATTTTCATAATTAATTGTTCCTGTGACAATTATAGCAGAAAAATATAATTAAATTACAGATTTTATGACAAAACTAAATAAAAGTTAATACGACATGTTGTTATATATTAGTTTTGAGGCCTCAACAATGAACTCTTTACCCTGAAGATTGTTATAAGGTCTTTTCACTAAAATAACAACAATATACTTTTTGCCGTTAGCCGTTTTAACTATGCCTGCATCACCGAGCATAAAACCAATATCTCCGGTTTTGTGCAGTAAAATAGCTTCACGAGGCAGGCCCGCTTGTAAAAGACGGTTATTTTTAACATGAGAAAGATAATCAGATATTCGTACTTTTGATGTATTAGACAAAATATTTGTATTGTCGATATTATAAAGCATTTTAGCCATTTCTCTTGCAGTAGTAATATTAGTTCCTTGTAAATCAGGAAGCCAAGCATTAATTCTTGTGGTTTTTAATCCCCAGCGTTTTAAAGCTCTGTTCATTTCAGGCATTCCGCCGATTTTTGACATAATCATATTTGTTGAAGAATTATCTGAATTTTGTATCATAATTCTTGCCAAATAATCCATTGTATGAGCTACTCCGCTGCTTGTATATTGCAATTTGCCCGAACCTGAAGCTCTATAATAGTCTTCTAATATCATTGTGTCGTTTAATTTAAACTTTCCGCTCTCAATTTCTCTAAACATTTCAATAAGAACAGGAACTTTTATAATGCTTGCGGCAGGGTACGCCACATCCGCATTTATATTGACATAAGATTTTCCGCTGTATTCCCATACATAAACGGAGGGGATAATTCTGTTATATTTTTTTGCAAGTGCAATTAAACGGTTTTTTAATTGAGTTCTTTCTGTTGATTCTTTAATATCTACCATTAACGGCTTTTTGTAGTGATGTTCTTTTATTACAAATTTACCTAAGAATAAATCCTGATTTAAATATACACTTGTCGGATACATTAATTTATTATAATCAACATTAACAAGAACTTTCTTTGTCGGAGGTAATATACTGCCTATAAAAGTTTTAAACGAATATGGCAATATATAAAACAGCATAAGAAATGCAATAAAAAATAAAACAATACTGCCCAAAGGAGATTTTTTCTTTACCGCTTTTCTTTTAACGGGTTTTAATTTTCTTACGGGCGTATCTTTAAAATAATACTGCTTGTACATTGTTGTATATAAATCATTATTGTTATATTTAAAATTAGGTTCCGGCAATCTTGACTCCTCCTGCATATATTATATTTATAATTTTTTATTACTGCAATTATGTAAAAAATTTTGAACTTTTTTAATAAATTTGATAAAATGAAAACAATACGAAAGGACTTATAAATGAGCAGCATAATTATTTATACCGACAATGAAAACTCTTCTGTAATTGATTTGTGTAAAAGAAATACGGAACTGGAGGTCATTGTAAAAAAATCGGAAGAAATGAAAGAAATGGAAACCGAAAAAGCAATGGCGGCCGTTCTTGATATTCCGAAAGAGATATTAAAAAATATATCAATGGTAATAAAATTTTCATTGCCTGCATTAATAGTTGCTCAAGAAGTTCCCTCAGATATTACTCTAAGAGGCGAGGCTTATGATTTTGTACTTTCTCCCGTTAACGAGTACGAATTTTCAACAAGATTAAAAAATCTTATAAAAATAAAAGAATTAAAATCAAAAATAGGTAATATATCAACAACAGATGAATTAACAGGACTTCACAACCGAAAATATCTTCTTGAAAGATTGGAATCTGAAATGTCAAGAGCAAAGAGATATAAGTCAAATGTATCTTGTATATTATTTGACCTTGATTTCTTTAAGGTGGTTAATGATATGTACGGGTATGAGTGGGGTGATGTCCTTCTTAAAAAAGTCGCAGAAATGCTTGCTAATCTTGCAAGAAAAGAGGATATCGTAACCCGCTACGGTGATGAAGAATTTATGGTTGTTTTGCCTGATACAAGCGAAGAAAATGCTTTTGTTTTTGCCGAAAGATTTAGACGTGATGTTGAAAGAATGCAATTTATACCGGCGGGTGAAGAAGAAAGACACCCTGTTAAAGTTTCAGGCGGGATTGCATCATTTCCTTATATGGATAATGTTGATGAAAATGCAAATTCTATAATAAGATACGCGGAACACGCTTTATATAATGCTAAAAAACGCGGTAAAAACAGAATTGTATTATTCTCTCAAATGAATTTGGATTATTAAAATGGTAATGCAAAGGGATAAAAAACCGGTATCATTTTCATATAATAATACGGAGCGTTGTCAATCAAGATGTATAACCTGTAACGGATGGAAGACTCCCGCTGAGGTTCAAAATCAAGAGTTAACTCTTGATGAGTGGAAAAAAATATTATTAAATATACACAACTGGATGGGAAATTATCAGTTTATAGTATCAGGCGGAGAACCTTTTATTCGTGATGATGTATTTGATATGGCACAGTATGCTTCGGACCTTGGTGATACGGTAAATATTGTTACAAACGGACTTGCATTGCCTGATAAACTTGATAGGGTTCTACACAGTGCTTTTACAAATATAACATTTTCTCTTAATGCAGTTAAAGCCCCGAAAATACACAATATTTCAAGAGGCAGAGATGATGCTTTTGAAAGAACAATGAATGCGTTGCAAAACTTGATATATAAGAATAAGCATCAAGGTAATCATAAGTGGAAAAATATATTTCTTTCAACTGTTGTAATGCCGTCAAATTTAACGGAAATAAGACCTATAGCGGAATTTTGCAAGCTTGAGGGAATAGGTGTAAGTTATCAGCTGATGGATAACGGAGATGCCTTTTCTACTGCAGTTAATAAAGACAGTCAAATTTACGGAACCGATATAAAGACGGCAGCTCTAAATGCAATTGATGAAATGATAGAATTAAAAAACGAAGGATACCCTGTTTGTAACGGATACAGTCAGTTAAAAGCCTTTAAAGTGTTAATTGATACTCCTGAAGATATTACAACTATGCCTTGTATGGTAGGAGAAAATAACTTTGCAATAGATCCTTACGGCAATTGCAGAATATGTTTTTGTAAAGAACCTATAGGCAACTTAAAAGAGTCACTGCCTCAAGATTTATGGTATAGTGATAAAGCGGAACAAATCAGAGAACAAATATTAAATTGTAAAATGAATTGCAGACTTCTTAATTGCAATTTTAAATAGGTAATTATGCAAGAAAAAAAATATGAAAGATATATAAGTTGTAAGTGGTTAGAGTCAGGAGTGTGTTTTGATAACGGAGTATACGGCTCAAATGTTAAGTTGTGCTGTTATATGAGTGCCCCGGGCGGCGGTAATTCTATGATTTTTGAGAATTATCACGGAGAAAAAATAGACTGGAATAAGTTTTTTCAAATAAAAAATGAATACAGAAGCATACAAAAGTCAGGTTCAACAGTAGAAGGCTGTAAAGGCTGTGTTTTTTTGGAAGAGAAAGACTGGCTTCAGGAAAACTACATTGATAATATTATTTTTGACCATTTTACAAAATGTAACTGTGCCTGTAAGTATTGTTATACAGAGGAAGATAAAAAAGGCTACAACAATTTAAAAACCTATAATATATACCCCATAGTAAAAGAAATGTTTGATAAAAAAATAATAAGACGAGGCGGGGCTATTGGTTTTGGCGGCGGAGAGCCTACAATTCTTCCGGAGTTTGATAAATTAATAACTTTATTTCTCAAAAACGGTTTTGATGATATGAGAGTGCCTTCTTCGGGAATTAAATATTCTAAAGTTATAGAAAAAGGTATAACAACGGGACAGCTCTCCGTTGTTGTTTCAATAGACAGTTCTTCAAGAGAAACATACAAAAAAATCAAACAAGTTGATGCTTTTAAGACGGTTTGTAATAATTTAAAAAAATATGCAAAAGCTCAAAGAAATACATTTAATGTTATTAGTAAATATATAATTATTCCCGAAGTAAACGATAATAAAGAAGAGATAGATAATTGGCTGAAGTTTAATAAAGAAAATAATATTCAAATTGTAGTAATTGATATTGAAAACAGTTGGTTAACGCGATACAGACAAGATAAACCCGATGAAAAAATAATAGAATTAATAAAATACGTTGTACAAAAAACACGAGAAATGAGATTTTATCGGCTTGAAATATGCGACAGAGCTAAGTATTTACTGAAATTATAATTAAATTTCAAAACCGCTGAAAACTATTGCATTGTTGAAAGAATTGTTCTCTTCTTTAATACATTTAAAGAAATCTCTGACGAGTATTGCATTATTTTGAAGCTGTTCAAAACGATTTTCTCTGAAGAAATTTTCAAGGGCTTCACCTGTTTGCAGATATTTTCTGTTTTTAATATATAGTTTGAAATTTTTATTTCTTTTTGAAATCTTTTTAACCGCATAAGATAGAATTACATTTAAAAGTTCAATATTTTGAGGAGGAATAACTGTATCTAAAAAGTAATTTTTATTATCAATTGTTTTAATTTCAATGAATGCTTTAAAATTGTGAGAGTCTTTATCTTCCATTACATATTTAAAAACGGTTTCAGAATTAAAGCCTTGAATAAATGTATCATTAAATTCATTTTTATCCTTAGAAAGAGAGTACTTGTAATGTGTAATTAGCGTATCATTAAAAAGGTCGGCAGAATTTTTATTATCTGAATTTTTAAATGGTCTGAATAAAGATTCATCAATGTTATCAGAAATAAAATTAAGGTTTGAAACCATCCAAAGAGATTCACTTGAGCAATATCTGAACCCGCATCCTTTAACAAATAAGTCGATTAGCTCTGTTTGATTATCATCAATAGAAACGTAAAAAGTATCCACCGCACGAGCACCAAACTTTGCAATAATATATTCAATAAGCTGTTTACCTTCCTCATAAGCATTTTTTGCAAAAAATAATCGTTTAATCTGCCATTTATACGGGTTGCCGTATTGCGGTTTTACTGTTATAACTCCTTTAAGGTTTTTAAAATTATCCGAAACTACGTAAGTTTCAGGAAATAATCTCAATCTTACGTCATAAATAAAATTTTGAATGTAAGTAACAGGAACGGAAAGAAAAAATAAACGTCTGTAACTCATAACATTATCACTTAAAACAACGGAGATGAGTTTTTTAACATGAAGTATATCACTATAGCTGATTTTCTTAATTTTTGCCATTAGATTTAGTTCCCGTATTTTAATTATAACTTATTTTAGATAAATAGTTAAGAAAAAATAAATAAATATTGAGTATCGAAATTGATATTTTATAATATATGTAGTGAGAGTCGAGGATTGTATGAAAAATTTTTTTGAAAAAAAATTAAATAAAAATAACCCGTTTGTAAATCAAGAAACGGAAAAGGGAGAACAAAAAGAAACCATGGCTGAAGAAAATACACAACAAGAAATAGTAGAAGAAACCGAAGAAAAAATTGAAGAAACAGCAGGTGAAGAAAATACCGAGAATACTGAAAATACCGAACAGGAAGCTGATAAATTAAAACAAGATTTTGAAAACTTAAACAGTCAGTATTTGAGGCTTGCAGCTGATTTTGACAACTACCGTAAAAGACAAGCTCAGGAACGGGAAGAACTTTTAAAATACGGTGCACAAGAGTGTATGAAAAAAGTAATTGAAGTTGTTGATAATTTTGACAGAGCTTCTGAAATGGTTAATAAAATTGAAGATTTAGATAAAATGAAAGAATCATTTTTTGTTTTAAATAAACAGTTAACAGAATCATTAGCAAAATTAGGTTTAGAACAAATAAAAAGTGTAGGGGAAAAATTTGACCCGAATTTACACGAGGCTATAATGCAGACACAAACGGAAGAATATCCGGAAGAAACAGTTATACAGGAGTTTCAAAAAGGGTATAAATTGGGAGATAAAGTTTTAAGACCCGCAAGAGTTGCGGTAGCGGTAAAATAAACATTAATAACAGAGAGCGGAAGAAATGAGTGATTATTACGAAATATTAGGGATAGATAAGAATGCTACAAAAGAAGAAATAAAATCGGCATTCAGAAAAAAAGCAAAAGAGTATCACCCTGATGTAAATAAAGCCCCTGATGCGGAAGAAAAATTTAAAGCAATAGGTAAAGCGTATGAAACCTTAATGGATGATGAGAAAAGGGCAACATATGACAGATACGGTGAAGACGGTTTAAAGAATGCGGGATATTCTACAGCAGGACCTTTTGATGCCGGTTTTGGAGATTTAAACGATATATTTGAAAGTTTTTTTGGCGGTTTCGGTTTCGGCTCGGGAAGAGCTACCAATCCTAACAGCCCTCAAAACGGTGCTGATTTAAGGCTTAATATACAAATAGATTTTGAAGAAGCCGTTTTCGGGGTTAAAAAAGAAGTAAAAATCACTCACCTTGAAACATGTGATGAATGTTCCGGTACAGGTGCTCAAAAAGGCAGTAAACCTCAAGTATGTCCGACATGCGGAGGAACGGGCAGAGTTCAGCAAGTTACACAAACACCTTTGGGTAGTTTCAGTCAAATAACAACATGCCCGAAATGTCACGGTCAAGGGAAAGTAATAGATAAACCTTGTCCTAAATGTCATGGTGACGGCAGAATCGAAGTGGAAAGAACCCTTACCATAAATATTCCCGCCGGAGTTGATAACGGTTCAAGAATAGGACTTTCCTCAGAAGGTAATTGCGGTAAAAACGGAGGCAGAACAGGTGATTTACTTGTTGTGATTTATGTAAAAGAACATAAAAAGTTTAAACGTGAAGGCTTTGATATATTTTCACCGGTTGAAATTACTTTTCCTCAAGCTGCTTTGGGGGATACTATTCAAGTTGATACTTTAGACGGAAAAAAAGAACTTATTATTCCTCAAGGTGTTGTTCAGGATAAAATATTACAGTTAAAAGGTTTGGGCGTGCCATATTTAGGTAATGCTTCAAAAAGAGGAAATCATAACTTTATTGTTAAGATTAAAACCCCTCAAAATTTAACTGCGGAAGAAAAACAGCTTTACAAAAAGCTCTATGAAATTAATTGTAACAAAAAGACTTCTTCAAAATTCATTGATAAAATGAAAAATGTACTTCATAATTAATAGGGGCAGTATGAAAATAAAGTCACTTATAATAAGCTTAATAATATTTTTAACGATGGCAATGAATGCTCAGGCAACGCAGCTTCCAAAAGATTTGAAAGATTATTTGCTTTCGCAAAAGAAAGTGCCGTCAATAAGATATGACGGGGTTGTTGTATATAACTCAAATGTTATGTATATACCTATTTTGCCCGCATATCCTCAAGAAGTTGATAAAATTCAAATTGTAAAGACATATCCTCAAAATCAAAAATTGGATAACTTTCCGGATATGATTTTATTTAATAATAATTTGGCTTTGTTAAAAGTTATAAGGGTTGGAGAAGATACTCTTACCGTGCGAGATATACCGGAGTTTCCGATTGAAGTTAAAACGGGTGTTATTCCTCAAGACTTAATGGTGCCCAGAGGATTGGTTCTGCCTGAAAGCTTGGCGGGTGTTTTGGGAGATGTAAGCGTTCCTTTATTGGGAAGTGCAAAAACAGCAACTTTTATAACGGGAAGAAAAATAGCACCGCTTCCCACGGGAAAAAGAAATGCTGATACAAAAAATTATTCAATACCGTCTGCATTAAAAGACAAATTATTTTTCGTAAATAATTTTCAAACCGAATATATTCAAGTATACTCTGCTTCTGTCACAGAACCTTTATACTCGTTAAAAACAACAGGGGTAATAAAAGATATAAAACCTGTACTTGGCGGTAAATACTTACTTGCTGCTTCTCAAAATAAAAAAAATATAGATGTTATTGATGTTGATAATGAATATGTATCAAAACATATAGATTTAACGGCAGTTCCTTCTGAAATTGCCGTTGATCCGGTTGATAATAAAGCTTATGTTGCAAGTACGGCAGATGAATCTTTATTCGTAATTGATTTAACAACAATGACGATGAAGGAAAAAATTCAGCTGGCCGGTTCTCCGCAAAGACTTTCTATATCCTCTGACGGCAGTATGCTTGCATATTTAGATATGAAAACTTCCAATATTTATGTTTTAGATTTAAAAAACGGTTATGAAAATAAACTTATTACAAATTATCCGAATACAACCAAACTGATTTTAAAAAATAATCTTATATATATGATAGCAAGAACTTCGCCAAAATTTAGAATGGTTGAATTTGATTTATTCCAGGATAATACCGTATCAAAAACAAAAAAAGAAAAGAAGCAAAATAAGCTGAGAAAAGAAGAAAATAAAAAAGATAATGCGGATATGGTAACGTCCGACTTATTTACGGTATATGATGACATTGATGAAGATGAAGACAGTGAAAGCGATTTAGTTCAAAACGGAAAAATGTATTCAACAAGTATAAAAGATGTAAATATCGGCACAAAACCCGTTGATATGTACGAATATAATAAAAAAATATATGTATTATGTGCGGGAGATAATACCGTATACACTATAGATCCTAAGCAAGATAAGCTCACAGGTACTAAATTGCCGGTAGAAGGTTTTTCTAAATCATTTACGCCCATAACCGGTTCAAGTTTAGCCGTAATTACAAATATGGGTGATTTAAAGTATGTTGTATATGATATGGATAAAGAAAAAGCAATACAAACTCTCCCTATAAGCGAGTATATAAATTCAATAACAATATTGGATAGAAAAAATGGACAGTAAGACGACTCTTATATTGGAAAAACTTGAAGCAACCTCTGAAGAATATTGGAATATATCTCATCAGACAGGTAATTTTATAAGTATGCTTATAAAAGCGACAGGAGCAAAGAATGTCTTGGAGCTGGGTACTTCAAACGGGTATTCCGGATTGTGGATAGCTGATGCTCTGAAATATACAAACGGTCATCTTACAACTATTGAGTTTTGGGAAAAAAGACAATGTTTGGCACGTAAATATATAAATGAATGCGGATTATCCGATTATGTTACATTTAAAATCGGGCAAGCTTATGATATAATAAAAGATGAAATAAATGAACAGTTTGACCTTGTATTTATAGATGCAAATAAGCAAGAGTATATAAAATTCTTTGAAGTTATACACCCCTTGTTAAAAAAAGGCGGAATTATTCTTGCTGATAATGTTACTTCCCATGCAAAAAAAGTTGAGCCTTTTGTAAGTGCAATATCCAATAATGATGAATATCAGGTTCAAATACTGGATTTACCCGACGGTCTTTTGATGGCATATAAGTTATAGGAGATATCTTTTGAGCATTGTTAAATCTGTATACGGTGATGAAATAAATTTAAATAAAATAGGCATCTTTTATAATAAAGATAATCAAAAGGCACATTATGTCGCTGCTAAAATTGATAATATATTGAAATTAAAAAAAATAGAAGCCAAAATACTTACAACCGATGAATATAATACGGATGTAACATTTGCGATAGTGTTAGGCGGTGACGGAACGATATTAAAAACAGCCAGATATTATTCACAATATCAAGTTCCGATATTGGGTATAAATTTAGGCAGACTTGGCTTTTTATCTCAAGCAAAAGAAACTCAAGCCGATGAAGCTGTTGAATATATTTTAAAAGGTGCATTTAAAGTTGAAGACAGAATAATGTTGACAGCTATGGACGGCAAGTTAAATGCTCTGAATGATATTGTTATAAAAGGAGACAGTTTTTCAAGAACATCAAGGCTTTATGTTCATATTAACGATAATATTGTTTGTGATTATCTTGCTGACGGAATAATAATATCAACACCTACAGGTTCAACGGCATATACATTATCTGCGGGCGGGCCGATTTTATCCCCTGTATTGGATGCTATTGTTATAGTTCCTATATGTCCTCATACAATGAATGCAAGACCTATTGTAATCCCGTCTTATGAAGTTATTAAAGTTACATCAAGTCAAAATAAACCATTGCTAAAAATTTCCGCAGACGGACAAAAAACTCTAAATATCGGAATGAATGAAGAAATAGTAATTAAAAAAAGTGATTATTGTGCAAAATTGGTGTTATTAAATCTTCAAAAGAATTCATTTTATTCCGTTTTAAAAGAAAAATTACATTGGGGATTATCTTGGAAAGGCTAAGATGATTAAGTCAGTCAGCGTAAAGAATTATATATTGATTGATGAAATAACTCTGGAGTTTGATAAAGGGTTTAATGTTTTTACGGGAGAAACGGGAGCCGGGAAAAGTATAATTATCGGAGCAATTGATGCTGCATTCGGGGCAAAAGTTAATAAAGAAGTTATTAAAACCGGCTCGGATAGAGCTTATATAGAATTGGTAATTGAATTAAAACCTGATTTTAATAAAAAGATTTTAACGGATAACGGCATTGAAATAATTGATAATGAAATAATAATTTCACGTGAAATACTTGCTTCTTCATCAAGATTTAGGATTAACGGTGTACTAGTAACGCAAGATTTTATAAGAGAAATAAGAGAAAAATTCCTTGATATTCATACCCAGCATCAAAGTTATAACTATCTGCAAACAAAAAATCATATAATTTTATTGGATAATTTTGCCCTTAAAGCTCATAGGGATAATGTTAATACATTCGGAGAAAAATATAGTAAACTTTTATCAATAAAAAAACAACTTGAAAATGCTCGGTCAATTGTTGAAAATTCTAATCAGCAGGAGGAGTTTTTAAAATTTCAATTAAAAGAAATAGAAGACGCTCAAATTGAGGACGAAGAAGAATGTGAAAAACTTGAAAAAGAACTTGAAGTTTTATCAAATGTTGAAAAATTAAAAGAACTTTCTTTTTCATCGTATTCCGTATTAAACGGAGAAAATGAAAATATATTAAGTGCATTGGGCAGTGTAAAGTCAAATCTTTCAAAGTTAAGTGCGACTGATGAGGAAATAAAACCTATTGAAGAAGATTTTATTAATGCTTATGAAACTCTCAAGGATATTTCCTCTCAGCTAAGAAATTATTCGGAAAGCAAAGAAAATGATAACGAAAGAATGGACTATATCGGTGAGCGTTTAAGCTTGCTGGAAAAATTAAAACGCAAATACGGCGGTAGTTTAAAAGAAATATTAAATACTTATGAAAAATTATCTGAAGAACTTAATAATATTGAATTTTCACAAGATGATGTAATAAGGCTTGAAAAAGAAGAAAAGGAATTGGAAATTAATTTAAATGAACTTTCCGATATAATATCTAAAGCAAGAATAGAACTGGCGAGGGTGTTATCAAAAGCCGTAACGGAAGAATTAGAGAAATTAGAACTTCCTAAATCACGTTTTGAAATTAGTATCCAAGAATGTCAAATGAATGAACGAGGGAAAGACAAGGTTGAATTTTTAATATCAACAAATGTATCGGAAGATGTAAAACCCTTAGCAAAGACAGCTTCAGGCGGAGAAATATCAAGAATAATGCTTGCGATAAAAACAATATTTGCTCAAGCTGATGATACAAATACTGTTATTTTTGATGAAATAGATACGGGGATTTCCGGTAAAGCTTCACAGTCTGTTGCTGATGCTATAGCTGATTTATCAAAAACTCATCAGATAATATTAATAACCCATCAACCTATAATTGCCGCAAAAGCAGATAAACATTATTATGTAAAAAAAGAACAAACTGACGTAACAAAGGTAAAAGTATATAATCTTGAAGCTGAAAACAGAATTAAGGCTATAGCTCTTCTTGCGGCGGGAGAAATAAACTCAGAGTCAGAAAATTTTGCAAAAAATCTTTTAGGTGTGTAAATATTTTTTAAATTATTTAAAGTTTTACGTTTTTATACCGATATAAATATTAATTCGGAGTATTGTATTGGAAATTCATAATAATAATATCTCGCCTGTTGTAAAAGAAAAGGTAAGTATTCAGAAAAATTCAACCTCAAAAACTGTTGAGAGTAAGACGGTTGAAGCAAATTCATTGAATGCTTTAGCTTCCTATGGGATGGCACAGGTAAATTCGTGCAGTTTTAAAGGGAAGATTGATTCCTCCGAGATTGATGTTCCGCCGGAAAGCAGATTAAATATAATAAATTTGCTTGGCATTACTGATAAAGACGAAATTAAAAAGTTAATAAACATTACAGGTTTTCAATTTGCTTTGGCTTGTGCATTTTTATATATCGGGGCTGATGTTGATTCTATCGAAAACGAATTAGGTGAAAAAATTGAAGATGTTCAAGAAAAAGAAAATGAAGAATTAGTACAATATGTGAAGAAATCAAAAGATTTTTTGATTGATAACCCTCAAGACGTTATTGATTTTGTTAAATATATGCATGAAAAAAATGTTAGTTTTGATGATAAATGCAGTATTGCTACGGTTTTAATTACTATAAATGAGGATAGTTTACCTTTTGCTAAAGAATTATTAAATGATGATAGTAAAAAATACGGAGTAAAACAGCTTTCGGATATTATGCCTGCTTATACGAAAGAAACGGGAGATGTTATAAAACAAATATTAAATGAACCTGAGGATAAGTTCCCGGAGGAGGATAAAACATCGATTTTAAGATTTTTAACTCCGGAGAATGTTACTTTGGCACAAGAATTAATTGAAATGAAAAATTCAAAATATAATACCCGTCAATTTGGAGGAATATTACAAGGTACAAATGAACATACAATAGACTTTGTCAGAAAAGTATTAGCAGATGATACTTTAAATTATAATGCGGAAGATTTAACAAAAATAATAAGAACATTCAAAAAAGAGAATTTAATAGTTGCACAAAAGCTGTTATATAACCAAAATCAAGAATATAATACGGATGAAATTGTAAATATTCTTTATCATGTAAATGAAGAAAATCAATCTTTAGCTTTGGATTTAGTAACTGATACTTCAGAAAACAGATTTAAACCAAAAGATATTGCTCCTATACTTTTTACGGCAAAGGGCCAAACATTTGATTTCGTTCAAAAATTAATTAAACAAAATGACAATTATGATAATAGAGAAAAATCTCAAATTTTATCAACATATACTTTAAATGATAAAAATCAGAGTATTGCACAACGTTTAATAAACTTTAAAGGAGATAAGAGAATTAGTGCTGATACGATATCAGATATAATACTCAAGACATCTTTTGATGATATAAAAATTGATATAGCAAATCATTTGATAGATTTGTATGAAAAAGATGAAATAAAATTAGAAGATTATATAGGTATTATTAACCTTGCTCAAGAAGATAATATAGAATTGATAAATAAAATGCTTGATATGCCAAAAGAAAAAAGATTCAATCCTGATGTAATGTGCAAAATTATTCAAGCAACAATAAACTATCGAGGATGGGATTACATTAACAAACCCGAAATTGATAAAGTTAAATTAGATTTTGCAAAATATTTAGTGGATTTATCTCAAAATAGTGACATAGATATAAACGAGTATTGTCAAACAGTTGAAGAAGCGGAAGTTGAAACTGTCGAATTAATGAAAAAGATGCTGGAAGCTCCAAAAGATAAAAGATATTCTTATAATGATATGCATGAAATAATTTGTGCTACAAAAGATTATTCGGCTTTCAATGAGAATGATTCTAAAAAATCATTAGTTAATAAAGATAAAATAGCATTTGCAATGTTGTTTGCACAAAATTCATTCGGGTTTGATAAATATACTTTGCGTAATTTAATTTCCTCCCCTAACAGAGAAAAAAGAGAATTTGCAATAGATGTGATACAAAGTTTTGATAAAACATTAACTGATGAAGAAATAAAAAATATTATTTATAAATATAATTCTTATAATAATAATTCTGAAAAAATTTCTGAATTACAAAAATTAATTAAATTATTTAAGGAAGGCGAAATACCAAAAGAATATTTGTTTACGATTATAAATGAAGAAAATAAAATTACATTACAAGACGTAAGACAATTAGAACGAATAATGGGAAAGGACATAGTAAAAACTTTAACTCCTGATGAATTGGTTTGTGCCGTACAATTTAAAGATGTTTGTAATAAACAAAATATAAACGAAATTCCCATAAATAAGAAAAAAGATGTATTAAGAAAACTGGTAGCAAGCAACACAGGGTTATTTAATATAAGTGAAAAGCTTAGAAAATATTTTCCTCTTTTACCAAAGACTCAGGAAGAATATTGTACTTTATTGCCGGCATTAGTAAGGTCTTTAGGTATTGAGACAAATACATTATCAGAAGAAGAAGTTAGTGTATTTAATACTGCATTGATATCATTAGCTGATACTTTAAAAAATATGTCAGACAGTGAATATGCTAATATTCAAATTTCGCAAGAATATCCTAAGTCAGAATTTATAAAAGATGCCTTTAGTATAGTGAAAGATTTAACACCTCAAGAACGCCAAAAAGTATATGACTATTTTGGTTTTGAACTTCATCATAATCCAAAAGGAACCCAAGTTGATGATAACCCCAGACACTCATTCAGTATTACGGGTTATCCGGTAAATTTAAATAACGGTAAAAAACTTGCACAGATTACAGATCCGAATACAAAGGCGGTTGTAGAAGAATTAAGAGAAAAGGTCATTAAATTTTCTCAGAATAATAAGATTTTGTGTAATAATTCTCAAATTAAATTATTGTTAAATAACATAGTTAGAACATTCCCCGAGCTGAGAACACAAATAGAAAGAGTTCAGCATGGAGCTCATCAATACGATATAATGAAACATTCTTTAAAAGTTATGCAAAAAATAGTACAAAACCCCGAATTTGATAAGCTTTCAGAGTCTCATAAAAAAGTAATGCTAATTTGTGCTTTATTTCATGACGGTAATAAAACAGAAGGCTTTACGGATAAAATTCATGCGGAAGAAAGTGCTTTTGATGCATTCTATATAATTAATAAACTTAATTTACCTAAAGAAGAGAAAATTAAAATATATTCCTTGATAAAACATCATGAATGGCTTGGCTATGTAAATAACAATACATTATACACATTGCCCGTTGAGAAAAAACAACAATCTGTAGCATTTGACCTTCAATATGACAATTTGTTTGATATGGCAAAATTGTTTACAATTGCAGACCTTAAATCAGTAAAAAAAGATGATGAGTTTTATGATAAGTTTAAAAATGACTTTGAAACACATTCAAAGGAAATTAACGCTAATATACAAGAATTAAAGAAAACGCAGCCAATAATGCCTGTAACCCCGATACCAAAAGCAAGCCAAATAAATGAAGCTATTACACAAGTGAATGCAGACGGCTCGACAAACTTTAAAGGCGTATATAAAGATAAAAACGGAATGATAATAATAAAATATAATGAGGTAGAAAATGACACCTGGGAAAAAATAGGATTTCCCAAAGGCTCAATATCAAGGGGTATTGATGCTTTGGGGCTTTCTTCGGTTCAAGGGGAATTAAAATCGACGGAAGAAGTAAATACAGGAAATATTAAATTTTTTGTTCACGGGTTAGATTTTTCTAATCAGCTTGCAAAGTTTGATGCTTTTGCTCTGCCTGACTCTGACGCATTATTATCTGTAAGCTATGCGGAGCGTCCCGAGAGTAAATATCGTTTCTTTAGGACACAAGGGGTTCTGTTAAATACTCCGACAAAATATATGCACGGCGGCGGAGAAACCGACGCGGGTTCGGGGTGCGGTAAAAACTTGGATATTTTTAAACAGGACTATATTTTCGGCGGTTACAGAGAATCTGACAGAAAATACATATCAAATCTGATAAAAGAAGCTCTAAATATGACAGATGAAGAGTATATTAAATTTGTTAAAGAAAATGTTGATAAACCTTTTACTTCAATAGAACCTGAGGAAGTAAGAAATACAATAATAAAGGCATTTTCAACAATAAATTCCA
>CANRMD010000020.1 GCA_947631645.1 Candidatus Gastranaerophilales bacterium | reverse complement strand
ATGTTATTATTCCATCAATTGGTGCATATATTGGGGTATTTATTTTAGCAGCTATATCAATACCATGATGATATGTTCTTTCCTTAGTTATCGGATGGATTCTCCAGCCGTATGGACTTGTTATTCTGCCCTCGCATGGCATTATCCAATCTGCAACTACTTCTGATGGGTCTACTTTTGTTTTATATTGGTTATTTATTTGACTGTTTGATTTAATCCGGGATATCGGAGGTTCTTCCGCCTTTTTATATTTTACAGGTTCATTCTTGGGCAGTTTCCCTAAATTAATTGGCTTTTCTCCAATTAATTTATTCCCTTTTTTCTCTTTTTGTTTTGCTATATTCTCCGCTATCATCACTATTTCATTTGATTCTTTTTCTATCGCTTGTTTATATCCCAATACATTTTTTATTGTTTCTTCTCCAAGTACTTCTTGTTTGTTATTTTGGTTAATTTTAAACATACTGTTTGTTTTTTGTTCTATTTGCTTTAATGAATCATAGTTTTTTTGTGCCTTATTTACCAAACTCTTAAATTCTTCTTCCGACTTGAAATCATTTTTACTTAAATTGTTTACTGAATTTACAAGTCTTTCTTTTGTTGTGACTACTGATTCAATTGCGTTATTTAGTATTTTACTTTCCAGTTCTGATGCGGTAGAAAACAATATTTCCGCTCTGTCTAAATTATCACCTAAAAAATCAACCAGTTTATTTCTGTAGTTTAATAGTTTCTCTTTTATGGTTGTGTCTTTATATAGTATATCTTCTCTATTTTCTTCTTCTTTGTTGTATTCGGCACTGAGATAAAACATCGGGGTCGAATTTGAATCTGAACTTGAACTTGAACTTGAATTTGAATTTGAATTTGAATTTGAAGCACCGCCGTTTTTGTATGTAAATTTCCCTTCTTCATCGCGAGGGTGTTCACTCTCGTTCCATGTTGGCATCTCTTTTCTCCTTATAATTATTATATTTATTATTAACGTTATCTGCTAAGAATACGGGTCAAAGTTAGAATCTAAAATTACCGCTTCATCTTGTTCATCTATAAGATAAGAATAGTAATTTATTGCATATATCCCCATCATAAGACTGTCCGCAAAATCAGGACTCTCGCCGTGTTCGGATTTCATATCTTTTTTAGATTGAATAACTATCTGTCCGTTTGGTTTATAAGATTTTTTTATGTATTCAAGCTGAGAAATTGTTATATCGGAGGATATTTTCAGCCACTCGTTATCAATATACTCTTTTAAAGTAAGATAACCGTCTGCTCGCCTGTTTAAGGCGTTTGGGCGTTTGCTTGAAGCAGCTCCGTTAAACTTGATGGTATTTTGAATAATATTTTTTATGCTTATATATATTGAATACCCCAGCCCGTCCGCATCCAAAATCAACAGTTCAGGCTTCCAAACAGAATACAAATTAATAATTTTACCTTTGGTTACATCTGTATCAGGCTCATTCCAATGTGCTTGTTTTTCAAGCGACCATTGAGTGGTGCTTTTTGCCTCTATAAGGCTTGCCACACAGAGGTCTCCGCCATTTCCCGCCAAATCTACAGACATGCATTTAATTCTTCGGTATGTTTCGTTATGAAACATTATATTTTTAGCCTTATCAAGCTTTATAGCGGAAAATAAAAAATCATTTGCCGCATCTAAGGGGTTACCCTCCCATATATGCTCATAATCGAGGATATTGCGTTCTTTACAGCGTTTAGCCTCGTCAATAAGCTTTTGAGGGCAATGTTTATTATCGTAATAATTTATTTTTATATGAAGACAGTCATCTCTGGTGATGAACTCGGAATAGACAGGGTCTTTGCGGACAAGTCTGTTCATTGTAAACATAACAATTGAGTTCTTTTTCCTTATTGTAGGTATTATTACATCAAGGGTAGACTTAGTTATAGCTTGAGCTTCATCAATCCAGAGTATATCAACTCCTTCAAGCCCTTTGATATTAACTCTTCCTTGTTCTCTAAACCCTTTAAATATAATACTTGAACCGCTTGTATTATGTATTACTTTGTTAGACTTGATTGTAAAGTTTAAATTGTAATCATTAATCAGGTCATTAAATATTTTATAAACACTGTCGGAAATTGTTGCTTGGGTTTCTCTTCCGCAGCAGACCCTGACATTCCTTTGTTCAGCCAGCCAAAGGATAATTCTTGCCACACTTTGGGATTTGCCACCACCTCTTCCGCCTTCAATTAAAAAGTAATTATATTTATTTATGTTAGTAATTACAGGGATTAATTTATCGGGGATATTTAAAATTTCAGGTAATTCTATCATCATCGGTATTTGTTTTTGCCTCTTCTCCAACTTCAATATTTAACGGAACTCCGTCAACTTTAACCGAGCCCATAAAATTAACTTTATTAGAATTTTTGTTATTCTTGTCATCATAAAGCCCGCAAAGTTTGCCCTTTAATTCTTCAGCTTTAAGATAAACGGATATATCAGGATTAATCTCATCATCTTTACCTTTACGGCTTAGTGCAAGCTTTTGCACGGCTTCCAAATTTTCAAACGAATCATTTTTAGAATAGCTAAGCCCCGATTTTTTTCGGGGCTTCTTTTTCATTTCGGACATAATTAATATCTCCAAGTCTAACCAACTACCTTAACTAATTTTTTTTCACCGTTAAAATCAACGGCATACTGATAAATTTTACCGTTTTTTCGCATTATATTAACACCATAAACAAAGCCTGCACGCTCTTTTGTGCCATATTTAATTTTAACGTTTTCTAACTTTCCTTCCTGAATATGCCTTATAAACCCCGCTGTTTTCTTTCTTTTAGGTCGGTATGTTTCATACTTATTTGTAATAACATTAAACTGTGTTAATTCAGCAACCAACGCTCCGCAATTTGGGCATACAAGAACTTCCAACTTCCTGTTTCTATATTTGAAATCAGGCAAAAGTCTAACCGTTTGAAACGGTTCATGATACTTACCGCAACAATAAATCACCACAATACTCCCTCTCGACTTAACGAATTCAGCCACTTTTTCAAAATCTAACTTTTACTTTTTTTATTGTAAAAGTCCTACTCAAGTCTTAATTCAAATCTTAATTATAATATAACATACATTTCGAAATTATAGTATATCATTTAGAAATATATTTACAAATGTTAATATTTTATTCTGATTAGATATATTTATACTATCTATGGTAACTTTCATTTGAATTAATTTTAAAAGCTCTGTATATCTGTTCCGTTAATATTAACCGTACCATTTGATGAGTAAATGTCATATCCGAAAAACTCAGCTTAAAGTCAGCTCTGTCGCTTAAAGATTTATCTAAACCGTTAGCACCGCCAATTACAAAAATAAGTTCCTTTATACCTTCATTTGTAATCTCTTTAACTTTTTCAGCAAATGCCTCGGAGGTTAATTTTTTACCTTTTATTTCTAAGGTAATAACATAAGATTCACTCTTTATGTATTGCATTATCCGTTGAGCTTCAATTTCCATATATTTTTGAGCTAAAGCATCATCAAGTATTTGTTCGGCCGTAACTTCCACAACAGAAAAACCGCAAAAAGGAGTAAGACGCTTTTTATACTCTTTTATTGCATCTTTTAAATACTGTTCTTTAAGCTTTCCCACTGCAATAATTTTTATGTTCATAAATTAATTATAAAAATTTGATTGAGTTAAGTAAATGTTTTTTACGATTTATTTAAAACAAAAAACATTTAAGTTAAAATTTACATGTCAAAAAATTAAGAGCGGAGATAAAAATGTATAATGTAGCTATAGTAGGCGGGGGTCCGGCGGGTATATTTGCGGCTTTAGAAATAATGAAATTAAAACCCGACTGGAAAGTTATTTTAGTTGAAAAAGGTGTAAGAATAGAAGAACGTAAATGCCTTTTAAGAGAAGGTTATGAAAAATGCCCGACCTGTAAAAAGTGCGGATTATTATGCGGTTGGGGCGGAGCAGGCGCTTTTTCGGACGGTAAACTTACACTTACTCCCGATGTCGGCGGTCACTTGCTTGATTATATGCAAAGAAAAGATGTTGAAGAACTTGTTAAATATACTGATGACACATACTTAAAATTTGGTGCCACAGATGAAGTTTTCGGAACAAACAAAGAAGATTTTGCCGATATTGAAAGAGCTGCCACCTTGGCTGAATTAAAACTTATCCACTCTCCCGTAAGGCACTTGGGAACTGAAAGAAGTCTTAATGTACTTAAAAATATGCAAGATTTTCTTGATAAAAAAATTACAATATTATATGACACAATCGCAGATCAATTAATTGTTGAAAACGGACAAGTAAAAGGGTTTATTACAAAAGACAATAAAAAGATAGAAGCTGAGCACATAATAATAGCCCCCGGGCGTGAAGGTGCTGATTGGTTAACACATGAATTTGCAAAAAATAAAATAGGAATGGTAAATAATGCCGTTGATGTCGGCGTAAGAGTTGAGCTTCCAGCTCCCGTTTTTGAACCGATTACGGATAAATTATACGAATCAAAATTAATATATCACTCGCCCACCTTTGGAGATGAAGTAAGAACCTTTTGTATGAACCCGTACGGCGAAGTTGTTACGGAAAATTACTCAGGTATTTCAACAGTAAACGGACACAGTTATGCTAATTACAGAACGGCAAATACAAACTTTGCACTGTTGGTATCGGAAAAATTCACGGAACCCTTTAAAGAACCTATAGCATACGGTCAGCACGTAGCAAGATTAGCAAATATGCTCGCGGGCGGTGTACTTGTTCAACGTTTTGGCGACCTTTTAGACGGCAGACGCTCTACCCCGGAACGTATAAAAAGCAGTATAATTACACCTACGCTTGCATGTGCAACCCCGGGAGATTTAAGTCTTGTACTTCCATACAGACAAATGAGTGCTATTATAGAAATGCTGTATGCATTAGATAAAATAGCCCCCGGAACCGCTTCAAGATATACACTTTTATATGGTGTTGAAGTTAAATTCTATTCGGGCAGAGTAAAACTTACAAACGATCTTGAAACCGAAGGAGTTAAAAACTTATATGCAATCGGTGACGGAGCGGGCGTTACAAGAGGTTTAATTCAAGCCTCCGCTTCCGGAGTCCACGCGGCAAGAGTTATTTGTTCTAAATAAAGGTAAAAATTATGGCAAGAACTTATTTATATAATAATCATATTAAACTTGGTGCAAAAATGGTAGATTTTGCGGGTTGGGAAATGCCCGTCCAATATACAAGCATTCTGGAAGAACATAACAATGTCAGAAAAAATGCAGGCTTATTTGACGTTTCTCATATGGGTGAAATCTTTGTAACCGGTGCTGATGCACTTAACTTTTTACAAAACCTTGTTCCGCAAAATGTTGAAAAATTAATTGACAAAAAAGCTCTTTACTGTCAATTTACAAATGAGAACGGCGGAATTGTCGATGACCTTTTAATATATAAATTAAAAGAAAATGATTACCTTTTAATAGTCAATGCTTCAAGGCTTGAAACTGACCATAACTGGTTATTAAAAAATAAAAAAGCTTATAACGTTAACATTGAGAATAAATCAGATATATATTCCATGGTTGCTCTTCAAGGTCCAAAAGCTTCTCAAATTCTTTCCGAAATTGGAATACCTATAAACGAACAGCCTAAAACTTTTTATATAACTGAAGCAAAATTATTAAATGAAGATGTATATATTTCAAGAACGGGATACACGGGCGAAGACGGGTTTGAAATAATAATCAGAAATGAAAAAATATCCGAACTTTGGGAAACGATATTAGAAAAAGGCAAACCTTATAATATAATGCCGATAGGTTTAGGAGCAAGAGATACACTAAGACTTGAAGCAGCTATGAGCTTATACGGAAATGAACTTAACGAAAACACTTCCCCTGTGGAAGCTAATCTCTCTTGGACAATAGATAAAGATAAAACCCAAAACTATATAGGCAAAGACATTATAATGAGCCAATTAAAAAACGGAACCGATAAAAGGCTGATTGCTTTTAAAATGCTGGATAGAGGAATAGCAAGACACGAATACGGAATTTTTTACAATAATGAAGAAATCGGTAAAGTTACAAGCGGATGCATAGCTCCGTTTATAGGGCAAAATATCGGACTTGGATATATTAAAACCGATAAAAATTTAAAAGTTAATGATACAATTCAAATAAAAATACGTGATAAAATGTATAATGCAATGATTACGACAAAAGATTTTATTACAAAACACAATAAAGGAAATTAAAAGGAGTATATAATGGCAGAAAATATGTTATGCAGTTCATCTCATGAATACGTTTATGAAAAAGACGGCTATTATTATATAGGTTTGACCGATTATGCAATAAGCCAACTGGGCGACATTGTATTCGTTGAACTTCCCGAAATAAATTCAACTTATACAAAAGGTGAAATTTTCGGAACAATTGAATCAGTAAAAGCCGCATCTGAAATATATATGCCTATTGGCGGAAAAGTTGAAGAAATTAATGAACAATTAATTGAAAAGCCTGAACTTTTAAATGAAAACCCGTTTGAAGATATGTGGTTAATAAAAATTTCAGCACCACACTTTGAAGAAGACAGTAAAGACTTAAAAGAATATTCGGTATATAAAGAAGAAGTTGAATAAAAATGAATAATTTTAAAGCGAACTCAGATGCAACAATAAAAGAAATGCTTGACTCTATCGGTGAGAAAGACTTAAACGGTTTATATTCAATGATAGATGAAAGAGCAAGAATGCAAAGCTTAAATTTACCCGAAGCTAAAAGCGAAATGCAAGTGCAAAAGGATATTAAAGCAATTGCAAAAGAAAATAAAACAGATTATGCATGTTTTATTGGAGCCGGAGCCTATAAAAGGTTTATTCCCGCCGCAGTATCACAAATTTCATCAAGATTTGAATTTAATACTGCATATACACCATATCAACCTGAAATTTCACAAGGAACATTGCAAGTTATATACGAATTTCAATCAATGATATGTGATATAACAGGTATGGATGTTTGTAATGCTTCCGTTTATGACGGGGGCCATGCCTGTAGTGAAGCCATGTTAATGGCAACAAGGATAAGCAATAAGAAAAAGATATTAATATCAAAATCATTAAACCCTCAATACACAGAAGTAATAAAAACTTACGCCCACGCTTCAGATACCATAATTGAAGAAGCAGAAACCAATGAATTTAAAACAGACATAAAAAGTATTGAAAACAAACTATTATCAGGTGATTATGCGGGATTAATAATACAAAATCCTAATTTCTACGGTACGCTTGAAGATATAGATATAATAAAAAATATAAATAAGCATCCAAAAACAATGTTAATAGTATGTATAGAACCCGTAAGTGCAACCGTGTTAAAAAAGCCGTCAGAATATAAAGCCGATATTGTTGTGGGCGATGTTCAAGGTTTTGGCAACCCGATATCATTTGGAGGTCCTTATGCCGGCTTTATTGCAACAAAAGATGCTTATAAAAGACAGCTTCCCGGAAGAATTGTAGGCAGAACTCTTGATGCTGACGGCAAACAAGCCTTTACTTTAACTCTTCAAGCAAGAGAACAGCACATCAGAAGAGAAAAAGCTACCAGCAATATTTGCTCTAATCAAGGATTAGCCGTATTAAATGCAGTTGTATATTTGTCTTTACTCGGTAAAAACGGAGTAAAACAAGCAGCTTATCTTAGTGCCAACAATGCAAAAATTTTAAAAGATGCATTAATGCAAAAAGGATATAAAGTTTTAAATAATAACACTTTTAACGAATTTGTAATTGAAGTGGAAAATTCCGATGATTTTATCAAAAACTTAAAAGAACAAAATATTCTTGCAGGATATAAACTCAATAAAAATCAAATACTTGTATGTACGACAGAAATAAATTCTAAAGAAGACATCGAAAAATACATACAAAATGCGTAACCAAACCCTAAATAAAGGAGAGGCTATGAATTTTTTCTCAAAAAATAAACCGTTCATTTATATTGTAATACTATTTATCATTTGTTTTTTTCTATATTGTATAAATAATGCCGGTTATCCGTTTATGGATGATATAGAAACAAAATTTGTTTCAATAGCAAAGGATATGCTTGAATACAAAGATTGGATGAATATCAGATTAAACGGAGAAAATGTTTTTGGTCTGACCCCGTTATATTTTTGGATAACAAATATATCTTGTATGATATTCGGTAAAATTAGTGCTGATGTTGTAAGGCTGCCTATTTCAATAATATCTTTAATAATGATTTTATCATTATTTACGGTACTCCAAAAAATACTTACAAAAGTATATGCACTAATAATATCACTGATAATGGCTACTTGTTTAGGAATATTGATATTTTCAAGATTATCAACAAATGACATATTTTATGTGTTTTTTACGATGATGACAATATTATTCGGATATTTAGCAATTTTTTCAAAGAAAGATAAATATGTATTTTTATACTGGCTTGGAATATATATCTTTAGTGCATTATCATTACTATGTTCCGGACTATACGGCCCTTTTACATCACTATTTGCAATAATTTTAATGCACATATTTTCAGGAGATTTAAAAGAAATATTTAAACCTAAAAATATGATACCCGGCTTAATTGCATTTATAATAATAGCAATACCTTGGCATTCCTATATGTTTTATACGCACGGTATCTTATTTATAAAAGAATACTTTAATTCATATAATTTTATAAACAGCATAAATATAAAAAATATCTTATTCGTAATCGGAATATTTATGCTTGGATTTTCTCCATGGGTATTTTCATTTTTATGGATATTAGGCAGAAAATTTAAAGATATTATAAAATCAGTTTTTAATTACTTTAAAGATAATTCACAGGATAAATTAAAAGAGAAATGGAAAAAACTAAGCCTTAATGATAAATTCGTATCATTAAATACTATAGTATTTTTTACATCATTAATATTTGCATTATTATACGGAATAAACAGACCGTTTTTAATACTATTTATGATATTCCCTTCTTCTTGCATATCGGGATATTTTTGGTGGGAATACATAGTAAAAAAACGCCACGATAAAAGTATATTTTTTGCAACAATAATACCTAATTTAATATTAATAATATGTTCAATGATAGGGTTATTCGGACACAATATATTAAATAAATGGTTATTCCAAGGATTAAATCACTTATTAATACCTCTTGTAATAATATTTTTTGTAATACCTGTAATAAGTATATTTGCAGTAATTTTAAAAGGAAGAACAGCAGCATATATTGCAAATCTTATATTAATGATAAGCTTGTCTTTTGTAATAACTCCGAGTATATTTAATTTTATAAGCTTAAATTCAGGTGAAAATGATTTAATAACGTTTGCAAAAAAAGCAATAGAGGATAAAGCTGAATTAACGGCATTCATACCTGAAAAATACAGTTTAATATATTATTATGATAATCCTATTAAATTTAACAACATAAAAGATTTAGAATCATTAAAAAATTATCTGAAAGACAATCCAAAAGCCTATGTAGTAGTTGAGATAAAAGACATGTGGGATATAGAGGATTATAAAATCAAATATATGCTTTTAGATGCAGGAAAAAGATACAGCTTAATCCAACATATGACTCAAGAACAAGAAAAACTTGAAGATACAACAGAACCCGAGGTAATAGTATATTAGAAATGCTTAAAAACATAATATTAAAAATAATCAATATATACCAAAAGATATCAAAATTAACTCCGCCCGTATGCAGATTTTATCCGACCTGTTCAGAATATACAAAACAGGCAATAATAAAGTACGGAATATTAAAAGGCGGATATTTAGGCATAAAAAGGATATTAAAATGTCATCCGCTTCATCCGGGCGGCTATGACCCTGTTCCTTAATTATTATACACAAAGGACTTACATAACAAAAATAATATGTTATAATATAAGAGGAAGGTAAAAGAAAGTGATTTCAAATTATTTAGCAATACAAAATGCAATATTAGCCCAAAACGTTGCAACATCTCAAATGATGGCAAATTCAAATAAAATGCTTTCATCAATAGCTTTTGGAAATTCACAGCCTTTAATGCCTTTATTCAAAGGAGATAATTCCCTAGAACTTCAGAATAAAACTGAAGAAACAAAGATTTCCGTTTTACAAAAACTAATTGATTCGTTAAATAAAGCCCTAAAACGAGATGTGGATAAATCTACTCCTAAATTTGCAGGGCTTGATTATAAGGCATAAATATTTTAGTTTTGAGTAATCCGTTTCGTATGATATAATTAAATGCGAAAGGGGATATTGTATGCCACATAATTCCAAAAAAACAGTTTCATTATGGTTTTTATTTTTTGTTTTTCTAATGATTGGACTAATTATATATTACCTGTTTATTCCAAGAAGCCATAATAAACAAAAATCTTATGAAGATTTGTTAGAGTCAAGGCCGATTAATCAAGAGCAAATTCAAATTAAGAAACAAATAAAGACTCCTTCGACTTCCATTTCTCAAATAAATAATACCCGTCTTCAAAACAGTAACATCCCCGGTGCATTTCAAAGCAAAATTCAGACATATGATAATTTATTAGACGAATTAAAACAATACCCTGCAAATAATGAAACCTACATAAGGAATATTGTCAATAAAATTCTTATTTATAAAGGATACAATGCAAATACAATACCTGTAAAAGCAACAGAAATAAGCCAGGAAAAAGCAAAAACAACAGACACATATATGGCGGCAAATTTTGATTTTAAAACAGGTAATTTAAATATAAGCAAAAATCTGATTACAAAAACAGATAAAAAAGTAATTATAGCAATAATAGCACACGAATTAGATCATTTCGATAAATTGGCAAAAGTATGCAAATATATAGGATTGGAAAAATTCAAAGAATTATTTGAAAATAATCGAATTCCAAATATAGATACAACTTTTTGGAAGAAAGCATCCGACAAAGCAGATATAGAAAATTTTAACGGAGAGTACTATAAAGAAGCTCTGGAAAGATTTTTGACCCAAAACGACCTTGAACTTTTAAGTTCATATTCAAATTTTTACAGATTAGCTGAAAATATGAGAAATCCATTAGAAATAAGTGCTTATGAAGCATCTGATTATGTATACAATCACTACGGCATTAAAATAGAAGACGGTTCAATGCGTAAATTAACCAAACAATTTAATGATACTGATTGGGCAATCTATAATGAAATAAGTAAAAATAAACTTTTACAATCTGAAAGAATACCCGTTTTTGATTACTTTTTTGCTAAAGCAATTGTAAACAGATTCCCCGAATTAAAAGAACAATTTGAAAGATGCAATAAACAAAAAGACGGAGATTTAACAGATTTTTGGCTGGCTTTTGAAGGCAGATATAAAAGTTTTTACGGCAAATCTCCCGCAGATGATAAAGCCTTTAATACAATGTATACTTTATTAAATGATACGGAACAATTGGCAAAGAACGGACTAACTCCGCAAGAAGCTGCAACAGCATTAAAATATAAAATAAATATACTTATAACAAACCTTGTTTATCCAAAAGCAATTGAAAACTTACAAAAAACAGCATTAAATTATTTAACTTTTATAAAAGAAAATAATATAAAAGATGATAAAGAAGAATTAAAATGTATAATAACTTTAATTTGTATAGAAAATAAATTATATACGGATAATAAAAAAGAAATTTCTTTATACTACATTAATATCCCGGAAAATTTATTAAGATTATATAAAACAGAAAATAAAAGACAATTTTTATTATCAATATATAAAAACGAATACTTTAAATCACAAAAAGGAACAATGCAAGAAAGCCAATATATGGCAAAAATTCTTAATGAGAGCAAATTAAATTTAAAGATAAACCATTAAGTTTTGTAAACTTTTATATATTATTTAAATACAAAATAGACAATTTTTATCTCAAAAAAAACTTTATATAAGTAAGAGAAGAAAAATAGGAGATAAAAATGGCTAGAGTTTTAATATCAATGCCCGAAAATTTTTTAGGGGAGATAGATAAAGTAGCAGACAATGAAAACAGAACAAGAAGTGAATTAATAAGAGAAGCATTGAGAACATATATTCACAGAAATAAAGTAAGAGAAAATGCACTTGCAGCGAAAAATGCAGCAATATTAGAAACATTACTTGACTAAATAATTGAGATTAGGGAAATATAAAAAAGCACATACATAATGTATGTGCTTTTTTTACTTTTAATTATGTTAGATTTATGATTTAATAAAAACAGAAGTTTTTTAAAGAGAATAGAACTATGATAAAGATACTAAAAACAGAAGAGAATAAAAAACTTTCAAGATTAAGTATCAGTGAAGCTGTATCAGGTTCATGGTTCAGTTTGATAAATCCTAATGAAGAAGAAATCAAACAAGTATCTTTAGTATTAGGATTAGATGAAGACTTTCTTTTAAATTCATTAGACTTAGATGAACGTTCTCGTATAGAAATAGAAGACGGTAATATACTGATAATTACAAACTTGCCGATAATGACAGAGGAAGGCAGTTTTGATACACTGCCGTTAGGTATAATTTATACACCCACATCAATAATAACGGTATGTTCAAAAGACAATAACATTCTTTCATCATTTAACGAGAGCACCGCATATACATTTGATACTCGTAACAAGACTGAATTTATGCTTAAAATACTGTATCGAAGCGTAAAATTTTATTTAAAATACTTGGATGTAATAAACAGAACTACAGATGATATAGAAAACGAACTTCAAAAAGCAACAAATAATAAAGCACTTTTTCAATTAATGGAAATACAAAAGACTTTAGTATATTTTTCAACCGCATTAAAAGACAATGATATAGTGTTGCAAAAAATAATGAGAATGACAAATTCAAACTCGCAAAATTATATGAAAAATACGGAAGAAGATATAGATTTATTGGAAGATGTAATTATTGATACACGTCAGGCAATCGAGATGGTTGATATGCACAGAATGATTCTTGAGGCGATGATGGAAGGTTTTGCATCAATAATAAATAATAACCTAAACATGGTAATGAAATTTTTAGCCGCCATAACAATTATAATGTCAATACCGACAATGATAGGCGGATTATGGGGGATGAACGTCAGAGTTCCGTTTGGACATACCCCCTATGGTTTTTTAATAGTTGTAATCTTATCAATAATTTCATCAATACTTGCAGTATTTTATTTCAGAAAAAAAGGTATGTTTTAAAGACATAAAAGGCGGTTAAATTGAAAAACAGCTCTATATTAATTATTTCAAATGACGAAAAAATATCACAACAAATATCTGATAAAATAAAACTTTTAAGAACTTGTGACACAATAAGAAGTGTATCATATATAGAAGCAATATCTGTTTTAAACTCAACTCAGCCTTCATTAATGCTTGTGTATTGTTCAAATTCTGATTCGGTCGGAATTATAAAAGAAATAAGGACAATAAAATCTTTAAATAAAGTTCCGATAATATTTATAATGGACAATTTGGTAGAAGATTTATTACTGTATGCATTTGATAACGGAATTGATGATTTCTTCTTTTTATCTGATACTGATTCAATAATATTGATGCGAATACTTTTAACTCTGCAAAAATCAATTTTATATAAAAAAATAGAAACAACAAAAGATATTCTGGTATGTACAAATATAGTAGATAAAGATACGGGAATATATTTAAAGGAGCAAGCACCTACGGCATTAAGAAATTTCTTTAGCAAAAGCATAGAAGAAAATCTTGAAGATACAGTATTTATGTATTTAAAGCCGGTTAGTATACAAAACAAAAAAATCCAAATGCATAAGATTGCAGAAATAATAAACTCTATACCAAGAGGAAATGATATAGTTGCATACGGGAGAAATTCAGGTTTTTACCTAATTTTATATAATTCCGGTATAAAGGGTGCAAAAACGGTTTACGAAAGAATTAAAAATGCATTAAATAATATATGCCAAATATTTAGTGCTGCTGCAGAAATAACAACATCTTTTGAACAAATGGAACCTGTATTATATCAAAGCGTCAAAGATCAAATTGAAACAGGTAAAGAATTTAATTATTTATATGACTTAACATTTCAAGAAGCTGTTGAAGTAATGGATATAAGAGATGAAAATAACAAACCATTTAAAGATTTTAAAAAAGAGTTTTTTGACAGTTTCGAAAAAATAGTTGCACCTGTATTTTATCAACAAAGAACAGCCAATGAAAATAAATATCCAAACTCAAAAATTGAATATAGTATATCTGAAAGTGAAAGTAAATTTTCTATATCACAAAATGAAATTATCAGTGAATTAAATATGACGTATCCGTCATATATAAAGTTAATAATAGATATAAAACACAGCGAAAAAGATATACCACCGATGATACGAAGATTAACTTATGATTTTGAAGACGTTTCCGAAGAGTTATTAACATCAATAATTAACGATGTAATAACAGAATTTTCTAACAGAGTAAATATGAATGAACTACAAAGCCAATTGCCGGAATAAAAATGAGAAATAAAATATTAATATCATCATCTGCGAAAGATACAATAAAAGACAGTATTGAACTTGCAAAAGAATTAAATACAGGGATAGAGATAAGCCGACTTCCTTTTTATAATAAAAAAGAAACAACCCCCAAAGATGCAGCAGAGATTTTAAACAGTTATTTAACGGGTTTTAACGGAAGGAAAACGGTACATGCAATGTTTTCCGATGTAAATATAGGAGGTAAAGACCCGTATTTACGAGAAATATCAGAACTAAGGTTTAAACAATCTTTTGAAACCGCAAAGTTAATAGGTGCCGATACTGTTTTATTTCATACAGGAAACAAAGGCACACTTCACTACGATTCTCAAAAAAGTTTCAAAAGAAAATTTATATCTTTTTTCAAAGAGTTTATAAAAGAATTTGAAACCTCAGGTATAACCGCTGTTATAGAAAATGTATTTGAAACAACACCTGACTATTGTCTTGAATTATACGACGGAATAAATTCACCGAATTTAAAATTAGCATTAGATACAGGTCATGTCAATTTATATGCACAAAAAACAGATGTATGCGACTGGATAAAAGCCTACGGAAACAGACTTTATCATATGCACATACACAATAACTTTCAACAAAATGATGACCACTCAAATTTATTAAACGGAACATTAAATTTTGAAAAAATATTTGAAACAATAAAACTTCAAGGGATAGAACCTTCGATGGTGCTTGAAATGTTTACGGAAGAAGATATAAAAAAGAGCCTTGAATTAATGTTCAAACTTGACTTCTTTAAGCCCAAAGCCGTTTAAATCAATTTCAACCTGAGTAGAATCAATAGAAACGAGTTGTGATTTTGCTTCATTAAAGTCAATACTCCAAGTACCTAAAAACAAAGGCTTGGTTTCAGTAAATGCGTATGCATAAACAACTAGTCTGTCAGGATTATTCTTATCCCATCCGACAGGGAAAATATCCCAAAGATAATCTTTCAAATCAATATTTTTATTATTACGCCACCAATAAATAATTGCTTCTCTGACAGCCGTAAGCCTTTTCCATTTTTGTGACTCAAAATCGTATATAATAACATTAGTTTGCCAAGTTTGTTCAAGGTTTGAACCTATTTTTTCTTTAAAAGCAATTTTTTTACTGTCTTTAGACCAATCAATAGGATAAAGAGATTTAAACTGATAATTAATAAGATAATCCATACCCACTTCAACAATAGCTCTCATATCACCTTGCATAACATTTGTCATATAAAGTGCCTGATAAGCATCGTTAATTTTAGAATCAACAGGAACATAATATGCGGCTGATGAAGTTTGACCGAATTTAGGATAATAAAATGCTTTAGTATAAACCATTTTAGTTTTATCGGGAGATAAAATACCGGGCGAAGATACTGCTCTTTGGGCAATAACCTGAGATAAGTTTATATTTCTTTGTCCCGGAGGAGTATTGTACATTATAACTCTATACTGAGGGTCTGGTAAAATTAAATCATCAGGCTGAGAAAAAACAGGCTCGGGAATAACAAAATCTTTACGTTTTTTTTCAATTGATAATTTAAAATAATCATCCATAGTAACAGGGTAATCTGTTTTATCAATATTATGCAAATATATTTTCTTAGTCGGAGGTAAATGAAGTTTACTTCTGACTTTTTCTTCTAATGTTCTGGGGTCTTTTTCTTTAACAGGTTTTTCAAAATCTTCAGGATTAAGCACTTCAGAATTCAAATAAAGAGGATCGGGAATTTTATTTTTGTCTTTTTTTTCTTTTTTAACTTCATCTTCTGCGAAAGCAGACAGAAAGAAAATAAATAAAAAGGAAAAGATAAAAATTTTCTTCAACATTAAACAAGCCCCTCTTTAACCGCCTGAATAGTAGCTTGAGTTCTGTTTGTAACATACAATTTTTGCAAAATACTATGTACATGAGCTTTTGCAGTAGAAAGAGTGATAACAAGTTTTTTAGCTATTTCAGAATTATTACAACCCTCTACAATAAGTGCCAACACTTCAATTTCTCTATCTGTAAGCCCATATGTATTTTTAGCATTTTTACTAACTGTTGAATTATTATCATTAACGGAAACAGCAGATTGTTTTTTCACATTAGAAAGCACCAATCTTGCTATAGCGGGATCAAGCCAAGCGGTACCTTCCGCAACAGCTTTAATAGCTGAAATCATCTGCTCTTCATTAGCACCTTTCATAATATACCCGTCAGCTCCTGATGATAAAGAATCAAAAACATCATCTTCACTTTCTCTGGAAGTAAAAATCAATACTTTAATATTGGGGTTAGATTTTTTAATTAAAGCCGTAGCTTGAATACCATCCATTTCAGGCAGACCGATATCCATAAGAACAACATCAGGATTAAGTTTTAAAGCCAATTCAACACCTTTTTTACCGTTATCAGCTTCACCAATTAAATCAATTCCCTCACAGTTTTCAAACACAAGAGAAAGACCAAGCCTGACCATAGTATGGTCTTCAACAAGTAAAACTTTTAAGCCGTCCATAATGTATCCTTTTCTTTTACTTCAACAGCATCTAAAAGTACAAAGAAAAACTCACTTCCTTTACCTTTATCACTTTCAAGCCAAATTTTACCGCCGTGGGCATCAATAATCTGCTTGGACAAATAAAGTCCTAACCCTGTACTGATAGAACGTTTTTCCTGCGTACCTTGAGAGAACCGTTTAAATAATTTAGGGATATCCTTTTTATAAATTCCCTCACCATTATCTTTAACTGAAAATCTTAAATCATTTTCGTCAATCTGTGCATTAACTTGAATTAATCCGCCCTCTTGAGTATATTTTATTGCATTACCAAGCAAGTTAACTATAACCCGCCTTATTTCATTTCTGTCTGCAACAATTTGAGCTGAATTTAAGTTAATATAATTTTTCTCAATAACTTGATTTTTAGATTGAGCAATGGATATAACCTGTTCAATACACTCATCGGTAAGAGCTGAAAAATCAAAAGGGGTTTTAACAAGATTTAATCTTCCCGATTCATATTTATAAACTTCCAATAATGTATTAACCAAACCAAGCATATCCTCGTTGCTTTTTTTCATCGTTTTTAAAAGCATCAGCTGTTTATCATTAAGGTCCCCCAGCTTGCCGTTGATAAAATAGTCTAAGGTTTGAATAGAAGCTAATGACGGAGTCCTTAAATCATGAGTTAATGTTGCAATAAAATCTTCTCTAAGCCTATCCATTTCTTTTTGAAAATGAACATTTCTTATAACCAAGATATATTTCCCTTGTTCAATATTATTTTTTGGTTCAATAAACGCACAACTGATTTCAACAGGAATTTTAATACCATTTACGGCATTTAATATATCAACATTTCTAAAAATTCTTTCATCATTAGAATTGAAAATATTAAATAAATTACCGTCTTCAGACATAAAAAGTTCATTTAGTTTTTTTTCTTTTAAAATTTCCAAAGATAAACCAAACATACTTTCACAAGCAGGGTTTGCCTCAATGATACGGTCATCATTCGATAAAAGAATAATTCCGTCGGCACAATTATTAATAACCGCACTTAAATGTTCTGTTTTTTCTCTGACCAATTCTTCCAAATGTAGTGAATATTTTTTCAATTGTTTATTAGATTCTTCCAATTTTTCAACAAGGTTAGAACGTTCATAAGCATTTTTAATATTAATAATTAACTCATCATTATCCCAAGGTTTTTCAATATATTTATATAAACCAACCTCATTAATAGCCTTAATGGCGTTTTCTTTATCGGCATAGCCTGTAAGTAAAATCATACTTGCCGTCGGATAAAGTTTTTTAGCACTGCTTAAAAATTCAAGTCCGTTCATTTGAGGCATTATAAAATCAGAAATAATAACATCACACTTATTATCTTTAAGAAAATCAAGAGCTTCCATCGGGTCATTAAAAAAAACAGCCCCCTGTATACCCTCAATCATAAATAAAGATTTTAACGAAGAGGTTACTAACTTATCATCATCAACAACTAAAATTTTATATGAAATATCCATTATACAACATACTCCATATTAAAATGATAGATTATATTACACTTCAAGACAAATATTTTACAAATATTAAACAGTAACGTTAAAGGCAGAATCTATTTCCTGATTTTTTTTAGATAATTCATCAATAGTATTTTGAAGCAGTGCTATTTCCATATTAATAGTATTAATATATTGAGGGATTTTAACGGAAACGGATTTTTCATTAAGTCTTCTCATTGTTTCGGATAAAGAAGCTATTTTTTCTTGCACTTCTTCATATCCCATAGGAGAACTGTCTTTTTCATATTTTTCACAAGCTTTTTCACTTTCTGAGATAGACGCACAAAGAGCTTCAATAGATTTTCTGATTTTTGCAAGCTGTTGTTCCAAGTCTTTTCTTCGAACAGAGGTTATGTAATGTCCTATAATATCTTCTTTTTCTAAGTTTGCAATTTCTGACAAAATAGATTTTTTAGCGGAATCTTTTATAATAGATTTAACACTACCGCCGTTAGGATGTTCATCAATATATTTAATAGCTTCGATTAAATCAAGATAGTGAGAATATAAACTATGTTCATTTTCAGAATACTCATTAGCATTAAAAGAAGCTGAATTTTGAGGCATCTTTTCAATTTGAGCGGATAATTGAGCTTCTTGTTCTTCTAATTGAGTTTTTTCCGTTCTTTTCTTTTCAAGAGCAGCCCTTTCTGATGCAAGTGCAATATGTGCTTTTGCAATTGCCTCTGCTCTATTTTTTTCCTGTTGCAGCATATCAATAGTAGGGAATTTTTCATCCTGTTCCAATATTTCCAACTCTGTAGCAGTGACAAGTTCTTTCTGTTTTTCAATTTGTACACTTAAAGAAGATAAACTTCCTTTTAATAAAGTAATTTTATCTTCTTTTTCTTTATCAGTCATTTTAGCTTGAGATTTCTTATTTTTAGACGGATTTTGTAATTCATTAATAGCATCGCTTGTTTTTTGCCATCTGAATCTTAAAGAATCTAAAGCCGTATTTTGCGACTCCAATTTACTAACAAGCCCATTTCTGTTCAGTAAAGCAACATATTCGGGATCTTGCATTAATTTATCCAGCTTAGAGCGTAAATCAGCTACTTCATTATTTTTTTCCTGAATTTCACCTCTGCAAGTATCTATAGCTTCTTGAACCGAAGATTGGCAACCTTTAATTCTGTGATCAATAGATTGCAAATAATTATATGCTTCTGTTCTTTGAATAAATAATCTGCCGATAAGTTTAAGCATACTTTGAGCAGAAATTCTATGCGTTATACTCGATTGAGATGAATCTAAAACAGATGAAACAGCATAATTAAATTTATCTTGAGGCATATTGTTTTTTATTGACGGGAAAATTGCGTAAAATTCACTAAATGAAGCACCTTTTTTTAAATCATGATTACAGCAATAACAAGCTTCAACCAAATTAACATCCGAATTATTATTATCTTTATCTTCGTTTTGAGGAGAAACATGATCGACCGTCCTCAATAAAGGTGTCATATTCTTAACTAACAAATCTAAAGCTTCATCACTATCAAGATTATAAACTTGCTCAAATATTGCATCTCCCCGCATAAAAGATTTTTTCTCCGAAATATCAAGGAAATTTTTAAAGAATTTTATTTGTTCATCATTTTCCAATCTTTTAGCCAAAGCAATATCTTGTGCATTTTTAGCTCCCTCCAATTTTTCAAGAACACTTTTTACTTTACCTTCTAGACGACTTGCACGAGATTGTAAAATTTCTTTTGCAATTGAATCAATTTGTGCTTGATTATATACTTTACAACCGCAATATGCACAGTGATAAGTAGGGTTTTCAATATCATCGGCATCATATTTTTTGCCTGAAAAACTAATGGAGTCAAAGCCAAAATTAAAACTTTCACTTTTATCTATTGTATGTTTAGGCCGTATTTTATTATTAACCAAATTAAACGGATTATTAAAATTATTAACGGGTAAAATTTTCACATTAAATCTCTTAACTATACCTTACATGCAATCAAAAATATCAAAAAGTAATTTTTTGCCAGTATATTAAAAATAATTTACAAAAAATAAGCCTGAAGATAACTTCAGGCTTATAAATCAAATTAATAAAAATTATATTAACCGATAATTTTATCAACAACACCTGCACCAACGGTACGTCCGCCTTCTCTGATAGCGAATCTCATACCTTGTTCAATAGCAACAGGAGCTATTAATTCAACATCCATAACAACGTTATCACCGGGCATTACCATTTCGCCGTCGAATTTGATTGAGCCTGTAACGTCAGTTGTTCTGATGTAGAACTGAGGTCTGTAACCCGGGAAGAAAGGAGTATGACGACCGCCTTCATCCTTAGTTAAAACGTAAACGTTAGCAGTAAATTTAGTATGAGGTTTAATAGAACCGGGAGCTGCTAATACTTGACCTCTTTGAACATCAGTTTTATCAACACCTCTTAATAAAGTACCGATGTTATCACCTGCGATACCTTCATCAAGAAGTTTTCTGAACATTTCAACACCGGTAACGGTTGTTTTCTTTGTTTCGCCGAAACCAACGATTTCAACTTCCTGACCTACTTTAACTTTACCACGTTCAACTCTTCCTGTAGCAACAGTACCACGACCTGTGATAGAGAATACGTCTTCAATAGGCATCAAGAACGGTTGGTCAACGTCACGTTCAGGAGTCGGGATCCAAGAGTCAACTGCATCCATAAGTTCCCAAATTTTATCAACCCATTTATCTTGACCACGAGTGATTGAAGGATTAGCTTGAACAGCTTCCAAAGCTTTTAAAGCAGAACCTTTAATGAATGGAGTATTGTCACCGTCGAATTCATATTTTGTTAATAATTCTCTTGCTTCCATTTCAACAAGTTCAAGTAATTCTTCGTCTTCAACCATATCGCATTTGTTCATGAAAACAACTAATTTCGGAACACCAACCTGACGAGCAAGTAAGATGTGTTCTCTTGTCTGAGGCATTGCACCGTCTGTAGCTGCAATAACGAGGATTGCACCATCCATTTGAGCAGCACCTGTAATCATGTTTTTAACATAGTCAGCGTGCCCTGGGCAGTCAACGTGTGCATAGTGTCTAGCATCAGTTTCATATTCTACGTGTGCTGTAGAGATTGTAATACCTCTAGCTTTTTCTTCCGGAGCTGCGTCGATTTCATCAAACTTTTTAGCTTGAGCTTTACCAACAGCTGCCATACAAGATGTGATTGCTGCAGTTAACGTTGTTTTACCGTGGTCAACGTGTCCAACGGTACCAATGTTAACGTGCGGTTTGTTTCTTTCAAACTTTTCGCGTGCCATGAGTTTAAACTCCTTTTTCTGTAATTATTCTACTATATCCTATTTTTTATTTTAGGTGATTTTAAAAGCCCTTGACGGGACTTGAACCCGTGGCCTCTCCCTTACCAAGGGAGTGCGCTACCACTGCGCCACAAGGGCTCATTTGATTTCGAGCCTGTTGTCGCTTACTCCCTACGGGAGTGCTACCTCTCCTCAAAAGATACACTGTATCTTTTTCGTCGGCAGAGTCACTGTGCCACAAGGGCTCATTTAATTTCGAGCCTGTTGCTGCTTACTCCCTACGGGAGTGCTTCCTCTCCTCAAAAGATACACTGTATCTTTTTCGTCGGCAGAGTCACTACGCCACAAGGGCTCATTTGATTTCGAGCCTGTTGCCGCTTACTCCCTACGGGAGTGCTTCCTCTCCTCGGACGATACTTAATCGTTTAGCTGGACGGCTCAAAAATCAGAACTTACGTTCGATTTTTTACGCCGTCTGCACACACTTTATTCGTACGTTTCGTTTATACTCAACTACGACTAAAGCGTCGTCGGCAGAGTGCCACAAGGGCTCATTTTAGTCGATTTTCCGACTTATTATAAATGGGCAGAGGTGGATTCGAACCACCGTAGACTCGCGTCAACAGATTTACAGTCTGTCGCCTTTAGCCACTCGGCCATCTACCCATTTTTCATATAATGTACAATCTATAAATAGCCGGTGATAGGAATCGAACCTACAACCTACGGTTTACAAAACCGTTGCTCTACCGTTGAGCTACACCGGCGTATTTAATACGCTTCTTGTATAATATAAAGGACATACCACATTGTCAAGAAAAATTTATTTTTTGCCATTTATTTTATATTCCGTTATTATAATCCCATACTCTGACAATTTACTTTAATTCATTTGCGTATTATTTATAAATTGGCAGATTATGGAGAAATTATTATGACTTTAGTTACAGAGATTAATGATGAAAATTTTGAACAGGAAGTTTTAAATGAAGAAAAACTTACACTTGTTGATTTTTGGGCAACTTGGTGCGGACCTTGTCGAAAACTCACTCCTGTTATTGAAGAACTGGCAGAAGAATATAAAGACAAAGTCAAGTTCACAAAAATAAAAGCTGATGAAAATATTAAAACCGCTCAAAATTATTCCATTATAGGAGTTCCATGTTTAATAATTTTTAAAAACGGTGAACCTGTTGAACGTATTGTTAATATTGTTCCCAAGTCAGTAATTTCATCAAATTTAGACAAACATTTGTAAGGATATTTATGGCTCAAAGAGAATCAAACAATGACTTTTTCAGTTATCAAGGCTCTATAAGCAGAAAAAACTACATAATTAACATGCTTATACTGTCTGCGATTTATATCGGTTTATCTTTTATTCATTTTGAAAATTTTTCGGATTTTATAAGATATAAAATTCTTTTAACAATTTTAATTTTTATGGCGGATTTATTAAAATTTGTTGTTTTATTATCGGCATTATCCGTTATATACAGAAGAATTGCTGATTTTTCCGTATACAAGTCATATAAGTTTAATTTAATAATGAGAAGGGTATTCGTATTTTTATATGTTTTACCCGTGCTTTATATATTTTGTATAAGATATTTTCTTGATATAATGCCATTTTTAATTAATATTTTAGATATTATTGTATTCTTTATAGTTTTACCGATAGCTTTTATTTCATCCGTTGTCTTTTGTTTTATAAAAAGTAATTGAAAACAAACAAATAATAATATATACTAATTATCAATACAGAGGTTATTTTATGAGTGATGACAGACTTTTTGCTTCTAATAATGCAATAGGCAGAAAATGGTATTTTATTAATATTGTAATTTTAGGAATAATTACTTTATTTACAAATGTCATATTTCAAAATTACATTATACCTAATGCAAGAACAGAAACATATGAATGGGTAGCAAAGATTATATTATATTTTGTTTTTGCTATTTATTTAATAACCTTTTTTGCACTTATAGACAGACGACTTTTTGATGTAAGCGGTGAAAGAGAAACTAAATTATATAAAAACATTTCTTCTATTCTTAAATTTATAGTATTTGTACAAATTATTGCTATTTATTGCCAATGGAAAAACCCTCAACTGCCAATTTCAGTTGCAAGTATAACTTCATTTGCAACATTTTTGGATGTAATATTTTTATTAATTGTGATTTTATTAGGTTTTTTTAAAGGGAAAATCACAAACTTAACTTATGATGAATACAAAAGAAGAACCAGATACAAATAAGATTAAAAAAGTACTAATTTGCGGTTTAGGTGGTTTAGGATGTTTATGTGCAAGCAAAATTAAAGATTCTAATTCCGCAGAGTTAAAAATTCTTGTAGACAAAAATCGTTTAGATAAATATAAAAAATGCAAAACTTCATTTAACTCAAAAGAATATGAATTTGATTATATTTTGCCGGATAATAACGATTTTAAAGCCGACTTAATAATAATTGCAACTAAAGCTGACGGATTAAATAAGGCAGTAAAAGAAATTAAAAATTTTGTAACGGAAAAAACTCTTTTTATTTCTCTTTTAAACGGTATACACAGCGAGAACGTAATAAGTAAATTTTATAAAAAAGAAAACATTTTAACCTGTTTTTATATAGGACATTCCTGTATAAGAGAGGGAAGAAAAATTACTCAAGACGGAACTTATAAACTTGTAATAGGCGGGCTTGAAAAAGAAACACTTAAAGAAGTCACAACTTTTTTTGAGAATGCAAAAATAGACTACGAAGTTTGTGACAATATACAAGAAGAGTATTGGAAAAAATTTATAATAAATGTAGGAATTAACCAGCTTAGTGCCGTAACAGGATTAACTTTGAAAGAAATAAGAAAAGATAAAATACTTTCTAAGAAGCTTAAAGATTTGATGTATGAAGCTTTTTTAATAGCGGAAAAAGAAGGTATTAAAGCAAGCAAAGAAATTTATGAATCTGCCGTTAATTTTTTATTTAATGAACTTGAAGATGCTACTCCATCTATGCTTCAAGATATAAAAGCCAAAAGAAAAACCGAAGTTGATATATTTGCAGGTACAATAATAAAATTAGGTAAAAAATACAATATAAATACACCCGAAAACAGTAAAATATATAACAAAATCAAAGAATTAGATACTTAAATTAAATTTATATAAAGACATTAAAATATGTGTTATAATAGTTTTTATAGTTTAAAAAGGGAATTATTATGCCGAAAAAATACATATATTTTGTAGATGTAACTAATAGGGACGGAGTACAGACATCAAGATTAGGTTTGGCAAAACTGCAAAAAACAATAATAAACTTAATGCTGGATGATTTAGGAATAACACAATCCGAATTTGGTTTCCCTACTACAAAACATGAAATAAATTACTTAAACGGAAATTTAGAGCTTGTTGACCGAGGAGTCATTACAAAAACAAGGCTATCAGGCTGGATGCGAGGTATTGAAGAAGATGTACTTTTATCCTTCCAAAATGTACCGAGATTAAAATACATAAACCTTTCGGTTTCAACATCAGACCAAATGATAAAAGGGAAATTCGGCGGAAAAAAGACCCGTGATGACATAATAAAATTGACAAACAAAGCACTTGATACGGCTATTGCTTGCGGAGCACAAGATATAGGTGTAAATGCGGAAGACGCATCAAGAAGTGATATAGATTATTTAATTGATTTTGCTTTGGAAGCAAAAAAACACGGAGCTAAAAAATTCAGATATTGCGACACTTTAGGATATGACGACCCAATAAGTGCTTATGAAAGAATTTCAAAAATAGCACAAGCGACAAAAATGGATATAGAACTGCATTTCCATAATGACCTTGGAATGGCTGCGGGCAATTCCGTTATGGGGGCTAAAGCCGCAATAGATGCGGGAGTTAATGCATATATTAATACCGCAATAAACGGAATGGGAGAGAGGGCAGGTAATGCAGACCTGATTTCATGTTTGTTGGGTGTATTAAAATCAAGCGGAATGCACGGCAAGTATGAAATTGATCCGAATATTGATTTATCAAAAACATGGAAACTTGCTAAATATACTGCATATGCTTTTGGTATTCCGATACCCATAAATCAGCCCGCAACAGGTGCTAACGCATTTGCTCATGAATCAGGTATTCACGCCGACGGAGCTTTAAAAGACAGACTCAATTACGAATTATATGATTATGCGGAATTGGGAAGAGGAGAACCTGAAATAGTTGAAACAGGCCGAATGATTACAACCGGAGAATATGGCGGGATTAAAGGTTTTAGAAATGTATATGAAAAAATGGAAATAGAATTTCAAGATGAAGATGAAGCAAGAAACATTCTTGAACTTGCACGCTATGCAAATGTTCATACACAAAAACCATTAACACAAAGCGAATTAAAATTCATATATTATTATCCCGATATCGCGGCAAAAATAATGACGGTAACGCCTTATTATATGCCGACGGGAAACTTAAAAAAGAGGGTTGATAATAACTTTATCACCCAGCCTCATTTATTTGTATAGGAGAGATTATGGGACAAACAATTGCAGAAAAAATATTATCCGCTCACGCAGGGAAAAACGTAACCCCCGGTGAACTTATAATTTCAAACATAGATGCCGTAATGGTACAGGACGGAACAGGGCCTTTAGCGGTAAATGAATTTAAGAAACTGAATAAAACAAAACTTTTCAATCCCGCAAGGACAATACTATTTATAGACCACGCAGCACCAAGCCCGAGAAAAGAACTTTCTAACTCCCATAGCGTTTTAAGAAAATTTGCAAAAGAATATGGTGCGGTTTTATCTGAAGTGGGAGATGGTGTCTGCCACCAAAGATTGGTTGAAAGCTACATTAATCCCGGAGAAGTTCTGTTAGGTGCAGACTCTCATACCTGTACATCTGGAGCATTAGGTGCATTTGCAACGGGCGTAGGTTCTACAGATATTGCCGTAGTTATGGCTCTTGGTAAAACTTGGTTAAAAGTCCCTGCAACATATAAAATTGTTTTAGAGGGCGAATTTCAAAAAGGGGTTTATGCAAAAGATTTAATTTTACACCTAATCGGATTAATCGGTGCAGATGGAGCCACTTATAAAGCTCTTGAATTTACGGGGAGTGCCGTAAAGAATCTTACTATGTCTGAGCGTTTTACTATATCTAATATGGCAGTTGAAGCGGGAGCTAAGGCGGGGCTTTTTGAAACCGATGAAAAAACTTATGAATACTTAAAATCACAAGGCAGGGAAGATAAATTCAAAGAAATAAAAGCAGACTCTGATGCACAATATGAAAGAGTTATAAATATAAACCTGAACGAATTAAAACCGACAATTTCATGCCCGCATACGGTAGATAATACAAAAACAATTGATGAACTTGAAAATGTTGAAGTAAATCAAGTTTATATAGGAACATGTACAAACGGAAGAATAGAAGATTTAAGAATAGCGGCAAAAATTTTAAAAGGGAATAAAGTAAAAGAGGGAGTAAGATTATTAGTTGCTCCCGCATCAAGAAAAGTATTTTTGGAAGCTTTAAAAGAGGGATTAATTGAAACATTTGTTGAATCGGGAGCTTCAATTGTTACATCAGGCTGCGGTGCTTGTGTGGGAGTTCACGCAGGAATACTTGGTGACGGCGAAGTTTGTCTTGCAACTCAAAATAGAAATTTTAAAGGTAGAATGGGCAATACTGAAGGCTTTATATATCTTTCATCACCCGCTACTGCCGCATACAGTGCAATAAAAGGATATATAGCTGACGTTAGGGAGGTATTATAATGGAATTAAAAGGAAAAGCATTTAAATTCGGAGATGATATCTCAACTGACCATATAGCCCCCGGGCGTTTATTTCATTTGCGTTCTAACCTACCCGAACTCGCAAAACATGTACTTGAAGACGCAGACCCAACATTTGCTTCAAAAATGAATAAGGGCGACTTTGTAGTTGCGGGAAATAATTTCGGACTGGGTTCATCAAGAGAACATGCACCTCAAATAATTAAAATCGCAGGGGTAGGGGCTGTTTTAGCTAAAAGTTTTGCAAGAATTTTTTACCGTAATGCAATAAATATAGGGCTTTTACTAATTGAATGCGACACAGATAAAATAAATGCGGGCGATGAGCTTGAAATAGACATAAAAGAAGGATATGTACATAACATTACAAAAAACATAAAAATGCCTATAACTCCCTTGCCTGATGTTATGATTAAACTTCTAAACGAGGGCGGTTTAATTGAACACATAAAAAAACACGGTGATTTTGACTTGGTATAGGAGATAAAATGCAAACAGTTACTTTAATTCCCGGTGATGGGATAGGTCCTGAAATAACAGACTCTGTAATTCAAATTTTAAAAGCTGCGGGAGCTCAAATCGAGTGGGAAATACAAACAGCAGGAAGTGACGTTATAGAAACAGAGGGAACTCCTTTGCCCGAAAGAGTAATTGAATCAATTAAAAAAAATAAAGTGGCACTAAAAGCACCTGTTACTACCCCAATCGGGAAAGGTTTCAGAAGTGTAAATGTTCAACTAAGAAAATCTCTTGACCTATATGCAAACTTACGTCCCTGTAAAAATATAGCGGGTATTAAAACAAAATTTGAAAATGTTGACTTAGTAATTGTAAGAGAAAATACGGAAGACTTGTACGCCGGTATTGAAAGACAAATTGATGAAGATACGGCGGAAAGTATAAAAATAATTACAAGAAAAGCCTCTTTAAGAATAGCGGAATTTGCTTTTGAATACGCATTAAAAAACAACAGAAAAACAGTTCATGCAGTATCAAAAGCGAACATTTGCAAACTTACGGACGGTTTATTTTTAAACTGTTCAAGAGAAATTTCTCAAAAATACCCGCAAATAGAATATAAAGAAATACTTGTTGATAATCTTTGTATGCAATTAGTTCAAAAACCCGAACAATTTGACGTATTAGTTTTGCCTAACTTATATGGAGATATAGTTTCAGATTTATGTGCGGGATTAATAGGAGGTTTGGGTATAGCACAAGGAGCAAATATCGGACTGAATGCCGCAGTATTTGAACCGGTTCATGGCAGTGCTCCCGATATAAAAGGACAAAATAAAGCAAACCCGACAGCACTTTTATTATCTGCAATAGAAATGCTAAAATATATTAATCAAAAAGACATTGCTCAAAAAATAGAAAACGCTCTTTTTAAAACACTAAAAGAAGGCAGGTTTTTAACGGCAGACTTAGGCGGTAGTGCGACAACTTTAGAATATACAAAACAGATAATTTCTAATTTATAATATAAATTTTTGTAAAATATATTAAACTTTTTACTAAAAATGCCGATATATTCTAATACATCTATGTTAAGGATTGCGTTGTGGATATAGAATCATTAAAAGCCGGTTTTATTAGTTATTTACAAGAGTTGGAAAAAAAGGACAATACAGATCAAGAAGATATGTCATTATCTGATTTATCAGATATCAGTATTTTTACCTATTCTAAGGAATTTAAAGAATATATTAGTGATGAATATAATATGTCATCTGACATATTATCAATGAGTGTAAGCGACATATTAAAACTGGAAATTGTAAACGGGAAACTTATTGATCCTGAAGATAACAGTCAGGAAAATATGCCCAATTCAGATGAAACAGAGCAAGAAATTCCATCCATGCTTGATGTAATGAATCTGATAATGGAAGATAAAAATTTTAAAACACAATATGATACAGATGAAAATGGAGAAATAAGCCAAGAAGAATTTGCCTCATTTCAAGAATCTATTAAAAATTTAAACAAAGATAATGATAATTTATCACTTGATGATTTATTTAAAAATTTAGAAGAAACCGGTGAAACGATTTCAGCAGAAGATGAAATTTTAAAAACAGAAGAAACAGAAGAAATAGAAGAACCTGAAACTGAAAATCAAACAGAAGAATCACCTCAGATTCAAAATACTACTCCTTCTAACGGCACACCAATAACAGGTGGCAACCAGATACAATCCATCAATGCAACATCAACAAATACACCTTCATCCTCGAATTCAGCCCTTGACGGAATGAATGCAGAACAACTTGAGTCTGAACTTGGGACCGCTAATGATGATTTAAAAGATAAACAAGATAACCTGTACGCCATTCAAAACGGAACAGATGATGTTGTCGCCCCGTTGAAACAACAAATGCAAAATGCTTTCAATAGTTACACTGATGCCCTTAACCAACAAGGTTCTAAAGATGCTGAAAAATTAGCCGAAGTGACTGCAAAAATAGAAGAAAATGAAACAAAACAAAGAGAAAACAAAGAAAAACAACAAAATCTTAATGATTCAATTAATATTGAAACAAAAAATATAGAAACTTATACCACCCTCGTAAATAACTATGACAACATGATAGCTAATATAGACTCTAAAATTTCTTCTCTTGAAAGCCAAAAAATATCTATAGCACAAGATCCGGAGAATCCGGAAATTGCCGAGAAACAAAGAAACGCAATTCAAGCTCAAATAGATGCAGCTTCTAGTGAAAAAGAAAATTTATTATCTGAAAAACAAAATGCCGAAGAACTAAAAAGTAAATCTCAAGAAAAATTAACTAATGCTCAAAATGATTTAAATAACATAAAAAATTCAATAACTTTGACTACCGAAGAATTAACAGAATTAAAATCAACTCAATCTGAACTCGAAGACACAATCCTTGAAGAAAACCCCGAGTTAAAACAATTAAAAGAAAATTATACAAATGCAAAACAAGAATTTCTTTCAACAAAAGAAAAAGCTAATAATACAGCGAAAGATGAAATTTTAACCGCTCAAAATCGCATTAAAGAGATAAGTAATAAACTTGTCGATGTTAAAAAAGTTGAAGCCGATAAATTATACTCAACAAATAGCTCTAAATTAGCAGCTTACGATTCTAAAACAGGTCAACATATTGCTGATACAGCAGAATCAATATACGGCAATAAAACTGAGGGTGAAAGATTATGTGCCGGAGGTGTTGAAAAATCAATCAGAAACGCAATCGGACAAAGATTTGGTGGCAATGCATATCAATTAGCTGATCAATTTGCAAAAGCAGAAGGTTGGTCAGAAGTTACCGATTGTTTTGATTTTGATAATATTAAAAAATCATATGAAGATGGCGGACTACCTCCCGGTGCAGTTGTTGTTTGGGCACAAGAAAATGTTGATCCTTATGGTCATACTTTTATTGCAGACGGTAAAGGCAATGAAATAAGTGACCATAAACAATCAATAACTGTATATACTAAAGGACATTTCAGAGTATTTATTCCTACCGGAACAAATTAAATCTTTTCTAAAGTGTTTTAATAGCTGTAAATACTAAACATTAACTTTTGTAAAACATATTAAACTTTTAACTAAAAATGCCGATATATTCTAATACAAATATGTAAAGGATTGTGTGATGAATATAGAATCATTAAAAGCCGGCTTTTTAAGTTATCTTCAGGAACTTGAAAAAAATAATGGAACCAGTCAGGAAGATACTTCGTTAAATGACTATTCAGATATAAGTATTTTTACTCATGCAAAAGAGTTTAAAGATTACATAAGTGATGAATATGATGTATCGCCTGATATAATATCAATGAGTGTAAGTGATATATTAAAATTAGAAGTTGTAAACGGTAAACTCGTTGACACTGATAAATTAGCTGAAGAACAAGAAGATAACGCAGAAGAAAATATTAACACTGATGCGGAAAAAACAGCTGAAGCCAATCCGGAACAAACTCCCGAAAGTACAGAAACAACACCCCAACCCGAAGGAGCAAATGCTCCTGTTGAAGGACAAGTTAAATTTGACGAAACTGCAGTTACTGATATACTAAATTCTTTAATGGAAGATGAAAGATTTAGTGGAGCAATAGATGCAGATAAAAATGGAAATATGAGTAAAAAAGAATTATCGGAATTCTTTAATACAATAAGCGGTTTAGACGGAGATAAAACAAATGTATCTCTTGAAGATATACTAAGTGCAGCAGAAGCTATAGCAAATAATGAATTTTCTGCGACTCCCGAACCGCAAACATACTATGATGAAGTAAATGATGCAACAACAGAAAAATCTGATTATGTACCAAATACACCTTCAGCAGCACAATCAGCTAATACCGGTGGTTCAATGGCCCCAAGCAGCGGAACTGTGTCGGAGCCTGTAACAAACCCCGAGGCGGTTGAACATAAAGATTATGATAAAATGACAAAAGAAGAGCTCCAAAGCGAGCTTTCAAACGCACAATCCAAGTTAGCTGAAAAACAAACAACTTTAAATGATACTATTGCGGGTAATACCCCTGAGCTTCAAGAATTGCAAGAAAACATCGATAAAAAATACGAAGAATATCAAGAAGCTCTTCAAAAAGTTGATGAAGACAAAGCAAAGCAAGTTGATGATTTAAAGAAAAGTATTGATGCAAAAGAAGAAGAAATAAATAATAAAGATATTGAAATTGCAAATCAGGAAAATGTTGTTTCAACATGCGAAACTAACTATCAAAATGCGGTATCTACAAGAGAAAATCTGGAAACAACAAAAGAAGCACTTGTGGCAAGTTCCCAATCATGTACTGATGATGAACAAAAAGCATCAATACAAGCACAGATTAATGAAATTTCAGATCAAATTGATACTGCAAAGCAACAAGAGGAAACAGCAAAACAAGCTTTAGATGAGGCAAATACAACACTCGAAAATTTAAACAAAGAGCGTGAAGATTTACAAAGCGGTGAAAATGGGCTTAATGAATTAAACAGTAGAATGAGTCAATTAGCAAATGAAATATCAGAGCAATATCCTGAAATAAAAGAATACCAAAATCAGTATAATGAAGCGAAAGAAAAATATAATACAGCTAAGGATACTGCACTGGTTAATGCAAAAGAAGCCGTAGCAGAAGAGCAAAACGAAATTAAAAACATCAATAGTGCAATAAATAAAAAAGATAATGCAAACTCAGTAAAAGATTACTTTAAAAATTCAATGGGTGAAGATATTGTAGAATTTGCGGCACAGTTTATCGGCTGCAATGAAGCAGACGGTAGTGCAGATAAATTTCTTGCATCATGGACAAATTCAAAGCAAACGCCATGGTGTGCCGCATTTGTTCAATATATATATGAGCACTCTGATGCGGCAGGCAGTCTGCCGGAATGGTACAGCAGCATTGATAATAAATGGAGCTGCGGAAACTTATACAGAGCAGGACAAGCTGCCGGAGCCCAAATTAACGGAGCTGATTCTCAAACAGGAGATATGGTAATATTTGACTGGGATAAAAGCGACAATTGTGTACATGACCACGTCGGAATAATCGTATCAATTGAAAATGGCGTTGTTAAAACAATTGAAGGTAATACATCAAATCAAGTAGCATACAGAACATACAAAATAGACGACCCCAGATTAACCTACTTCAAAATGACATAAAATAAAAAAGGAGCTTATAAACCGAAGCTCCTTTTTTGTATTAACAAAATAATTAATGTGCAATCAATGCAAGCAGAACACCGGCTGCAACAGCAGAGCCGATAACGCCTGCAACATTCGGTCCCATTGCGTGCATTAACAGGAAGTTTTGAGGATTTTCTTCAGCACCGACATTTTGTGAAACTCTTGCCGCCATAGGAACAGCAGATACACCGGCTGAACCTATTAACGGATTGATTTTTTCTTTTAGGAATAAGTTCATTATTTTTGCCATAATTACACCTGCTGCCGTAGCCAATGAGAATGCAATAATACCTAATAATAATATTTTCAATGTTTCAACAGTTAAGAAATGGTCTGCCTGAAGTTTTGAACCTACGGTTAAACCTAAAAAGATTGTAACTATGTTAATTAAAGCATTCTGCATAGTATCAGAGAGTCTATCCGTAACACCGCATTCTTTGCATAAATTACCGAAAGTTAAAGCACCAACCAACGGGCAAGCAGAAGGCAAGAATATTAAACAAAGAACTAAAACAACAAGCGGGAAAACGATTTTTTCACGTTTTGAAACTGCACGCAGTTGTTTCATCTGAATTTTACGTTCTTCTTTCGTTGTTAATAACCTCATAATCGGAGGTTGAATAACAGGAACCAACGCCATATAAGAGTATGCGGCAACAGCGATTGAACCCAATAAATCAGGTGATAATTTACTTGTAACATAGATTGAAGTAGGACCATCTGCACCGCCAATAATACCAATTGAACCGGCTGCCTGTAAATCAAAACCTAAAACCAACGCCAATAATAATGCACCAAAAATACCAAATTGAGCTGCACCGCCTAATAATAAGGTTTTAGGATTTGCTATCAATGGCCCGAAGTCTGTCATAGCACCTACTCCCATAAATATAATTAACGGGAATAATCCTTTATCTATACCGGCTGCAAATATAATTCCCAAAAAGCCATTCGGGCCTGCTATTTCTTCTCCTAAAGGCATAGGAATATTTGATAATAAACCGCCAAAAGCAATCGGAACCAATAATAACGGTTCAAATTTCTTTTTAATACCCAGCCAAAGAAGAAAACAGCAGATAACAATCATAATAGGCTGACCAAAGTGTGTTAAAAATTGTTCAACACAAGTTCCGTCAACATTTGATTGTGCTGTTTTTATAAAATTATAAATACCTGTTGAGTACCATAATTGAGTTAATCCGTCAACTAATTGCATTGTTATCCTCCTAACCTACAGTGGCCATTACCTGACCTGATTGAACTTTATCGCCCTGTCCTACGGATATTGAATTAACAGTACCTGAAACAGGAGATTTAATAGGAGTTTCCATTTTCATAGCTTCTATAACAAGTATTTCTTCATTTTCTGCAACGGTATCACCAACATGTTTAAGAACTCTTAATACAGCACCCGGCATTGGAGCTTTAACTTCAGTACCTTCGGCATTACCTTGAGAATGAGAAGTTTCTTCAATACCGTCTGTAATATCAACAGTATATTCTTTACCGTTAACAACAGCTACTCCGTTATGAAGTTTAACTGCAAACTTTTTACCGTTAACTTTTACGGTACAGCCCTCTGTATTAGAGCATGTAACTGCAGCGGCTTCAGCCTTAGCAGGTTCATTTTTTCTTACTCCGATTGTTCCGTGACCTTGTAAGAAAGCAATACCCTTTTCTTTACAAGCTGCTGCTATAAATATATTTTCTTCTGTTTGTTCTAACCCTGCATCAGCAAGCATTTTCTTAGCAGGTTCAATACCTTTATTCGGATCTTTATCATTCAAATCAAGAACAGTTTCTGTTGTAGGTGCAAGTCCTAATTGTTCCGATGCTTCTTTTATAACTTCCGCATCAGGTTCACAAGGAGTTTTACCAAAATACCCGAGAACCATTTTTCCGTAGCCTTCAGTCATTTTCTTCCAAGGTCCGAACATAACGTTTGCGTATGCTTGTTGGAAGTAGAACTGAGAAACAGGGGTAACTGATGTGGCGAAACCGCCTTTTTCAACTACTTCTTTCATTGCCGCAACTACTTCAGGGAATCTATCCATTGTTCCGTTATCTCTCATCATCTGAGTGTTAGCGGTTAATGCACCTCCGGGGAGCGGAGAAGATATAATTACAGGATTAACTGCCAATGCTTCAGGAGGCAAGAAGTAATCTTTCATACATTCTTTAAA
>CANRMD010000019.1 GCA_947631645.1 Candidatus Gastranaerophilales bacterium | reverse complement strand
TTCTTTTGATATTAGGGTTAAGTCCTGCTTATGATTCTTATCCTCCTATTTTGAATATGATTAATATTTTTATAGCAACAGTTCTGTATTTGTATGTGAGAATTTGCAGTATCACAATTTTATTATCAATACCGATAATAATATATGGGATTATAAAGAATAAACAGTCTTTTAAGAAGATTGTTTTATCAATGCTTTTATTAATTATACTGCTTATAATAAGCATTCCAGACATGGCATTTTCATACACGATACACAAAGATAAATCACCAAAAAATGTTATAAATCCCTACGAAATTGCAACTAAATTATCAATTATTCCCATGCAAAAAGGAATATATGCCGAATATTCAGCTCTTCATATTTTTGGATATTATAATAATCCTGATATAAATCATTCCGACAGTGAAAAAGAAATTTTATTAAAAGATTATATTAAATACAAAAAACTCGCCGGGAAATATTATAATAATATCAATAATAAAGATATACCCGTAATTTTACTTGTTAGATCTTTGAATGATGAATCGGAACATATAAGAGAATTTGCTAAAGAACTGCTGAAAGAATATCCCATTAAAATAAAAAACAGCACGTCTGGTGAATTACACGCTCCTAATTAGTGAAGCATATCACAAAATTCTTATTAAAATTAAGGTCAAACAGCTTTAAGCAACTTGAATTGAAAAACCGAGTTCTTTTAATATTTTTGCAATTGTATCAAGTCTTGGTATTTTTTCACCATTAAATAAGGTGTATAGATTAGTTCTATCTATATTTACTTTTTTAGCGAAGGATGAAACACTTTCTCTTGCTTTAATAACTTTTTCTAATGATTTAAAAAATTTGTTAAAATCACCATCAGTAATATATTCTGATAAAGAAAGGTTTAAATATTCTTTCTGAAATTCTACATCAAGAAAATGTTTTTCTGAAAGTTCTTCATAAGGAATTGTATTCTTTTTTAGTTTATCAATATTTAATTTCATTTAATTTATTCCTTTCAATTAAATCATCTAAGTATTTTTTAGCCATTTTAATATCTACCGTTTGCGTGCTTTTATCTCCGGCACATAATAGAATAACTATAATATCATTTGTTTCAGTAAAATAAATTCTATAACCGCTTCCAAATGTAAATCGTAATTCGGAAATTTCACTATCTAATTTTTTGAAATCTCCATAATTACCTTCTTCAACTCGTTCAAGTCTTTTTTCAATTCTTGCTTGTGTGGCTTTATCCAGTTTATAAAACCAATCATCATAAGGACATTTTCCATTTGAAGTTTTATAAGTAAGAATTTCTTTCATATTATTATTGTAGTCTAAAAACAACATATTGTCAAGAAATATAAAACTTTAAATTTGCCTTGGGGGGGGGTAAAAGTGGTATAATGACTTTGTTTACAATGTCTGGTGTTTTTATGAGTTATATAAAAATTTTATTTAGTTTTACAATCCTATTTTTATTTATTAGTATTTTTTGTTGCGGATATACCCAAAATGGTAAATTTGAAACTTTAGAAAAAGCCTATTGGAAGGCTGCCGTTCCTTTAAATGAAAATCACTTCAAAAATCATCAAGAGTTAAAAAATATAAATATAAATGTAGAACACATTGGCAATATGTTGGAACCACGTTCTTATATGCAAGCAGTTAAACTTAAAAATGGGAATATCTTGATACTTGGAGGAATAAAGCATGAAGATATTTCACCGCCAAATAAGTATCATATGATCGGAATTAAGTTTAAAAATACTGTTCTTAAATCTGCAGAAATTTACGATGTAAAAGCAAACAAAAATATAAAAGTATCAGATATGAAACATTCTGAATGTGTTGCTCTATATGTTAATGACGATGGGAATGTTATACTATTATCAAAAAATAAACCTTGTCAATTATTTAATGTTAAAAATAATACATTTACTGAAATTTACCCCGGAATTAAGGATTTGCCTGAAAATCCTTATATAATAACAGAATCAAAAGAAGAAATTTTAATTTTATCAAAAGAAATGAATCAAATAATCAAAATGAATATTAAAACGGGTGAATATAGCTTACTATATAAAGGAGAAAATAATTTTGTTGCCTCAATTCCAATAAATAAAAATATAATATTATGTGCAGGTAAAATAGAAAAAGCCAATAACAACAAAACTAATAATAATATATATTTGTATGATATTACAAAAAATAAATTTACGAAAATCGGATTATTTAATGATAATAATTATAATTATAATATTTTGAAGATTAATGAAGAAAAATTTTTAAGGGTATCTGTGGGAAAACCAATATATAATTATATCTTTACAATTAAAAATAATCATATTAGGTCAGATTTATTAAATATAAATTCTAACATTTCTAATATTTATAAATTATCTGATAATCTATTCTATTTACATCCTTTAATAATATTTGAAGATACAAATAACTATATTGATATGCGTTTAGATAAGAATAGAAAATACTATTATTTATTCAGTCTTACAGGATTTGGAAAAAGTAAGATTGAATTGGATAATTCTGCAATTTTATTTATGGGAGGAAATGTGACTCCTAATATCTCAAGTAGTAATAAAATATATAAATTAAGTATAGTAGAGAATTAGTAAGCAGGTTGTGTTAGCGGAGCGTAACCCAACAAATTTTTATTCATAATAGATACCACAAATTGTAAATATGCAATAATAAAAAAGCACCCCATATCGGAGTGCTTTTTATCTGATTTATGCCAAGTCTGTTACTTTTGTGTATCGTCTTTCATTCTAAATGTATCAGCTTGACAAAATCTTGGTTTATCTCCGGTCGGTGCCACTTTAATAACTTGTCCTACGGTGTTGTCATTATCATCAACAAGGTCAAACACTCCCTTGTTATTGCCGTTGTCTTTTATTAAATAGCGACGTGGATATTCTACAGGCAAGTTATCTGTATTATTTAATATAGTATCTGTATCATCTCTCATAGGTGCAGTCCAAATTATTGTAAATTCGGGTTTTTCATTTCCCATATCTTCTATAGCACCAACATCATAGTGTATATTTGGGTTTAAATCTCTAAATTCAACTTTTTCTGCAGTACCCTTTACAAATTCGCTGACTTGTGTGCCTGTTTTTGTATCAAAAAGCCCATAGGCTCTTTTAGAATGTGCACCATTTATTATAATTGTTCTGGGGCGGGGAATTATAACAACTTGTTCCGGCGAATCATTTGAAAATTTATTTTCCATAAGATGTCCTTTCTATTTTTTTATTAAAATTATTTCAAATTTTTTTGATGTTGACTGTAATTTTACAATTTATTTACATATATTTTAAGCTTACTATTTTCTATAACACTTGGTATTACGATTAAATTTTTATAAAATACTTTTTCTTCATAGCTTTCAGGCAGATTGTTCCAGTACCTAAAAATGTTTATACCCCGAAGTTTTAAATCAGACGCAAGTTCATTTGCTTCTTTTTCGGATGATGCAAGATAAGGATAAGCGAAAGGAATTGTATACATTTTAGGAGATATTTTTAACAAGTTGGTCTTTTCTAAAAGTTTATTCCAATTTTTAAAATTCTCGAGCCGTTTTATTTTTTCTATTTCCGTATCAATTTTTGAAAAATATTTCTTTGTATTTTTATTAATTATCTTAATATCCTCGTAATCAAGGCGTTTTTCATTTTTACACAGCTCTTCAAAACTCATTTCCTTTGTATCATATTGGTATTCATCTTGCGGAATGTTTTCATTGAGTGTTTTAGTGGTGTATAAAAATGCTCCGTCTTTAAGATTTGGGAAAAATTTTCTTAATGAATAAAATGAAGCAATTCCTTTTGCTTCTGAGTAAAAAGAATGAGCATTATCTGTTATAAGGTTATCATATTTTCTTGCAAGCTTATCAACTATATCATCACATATTCCAAAGTAGTTTGTATAAAGAATAAAGCTATTTTTATCAAAATTTTCTTTTGGGTAAAAGTTTTTATCAATATGATAAAATTTTATTTTACAATTTTCTTTGAAAACGGCATTTCTTAGCGACGGACAGTTATAGTAAGGAATATAAATTTCTTTAATATCAAAAGCTTTTATAACATATCTTAGGCAATTTCGAGCCGTATTTAATTCAATCTTTTTCATCAATATACAATTCGTTTAAGTTATGCATTGTACCTCCGAGGGCAGTCGGGTATAAATTTTTTATTTTATTTCTGACCGCCGTAATAGTTAAAGGTGAATACAAATAAATTATTGGGCGTTCATCATAAATAATTTGCTGATATTTATCATATACGGCTTTTCTTTTATTATAGTCTAATTCAAGTGCTCCTTGTTCTATTAATTCATCAAGTTCTTTTTCCCAATCAAGCAGAGTATCATTTTTATCACCTTGAAATCTCATATTAAATAAATGAAGATGTCCTTTTGAATACCAAACATTTTTTCCGCTGTGAGGTTCAAGCGGGTTGCCTGTTAGGCCCATTAATACCATATCCCAGTCTGATGTGGACATTATTTTACTTACCAATGTATTAAATTCTATGGGTTTAAAGTTAACGGTAATACCTAAATCTTTTAAATCTTCTTTTACCATAACTCCGCATGCTTCGCGTTCTGTTTGACCTGCATTTGTATAAAGGTCAAATTCTACTTTATTATTGTCTTTATCATGAAGTATACCGTTTTTGTCCCAATAAAAACCTGATTTTTTCAAAAGAGATTTTGCATAATCAATATCACGTTGATGACCTGAGGCAAGTTTTTCATTTAAATATATTGATGATAATGATTCTGCCGTAAAAAGGGGTTGAGCAACTCCGTTTGTAACGTTATTTACCATTGATGTTCTGTCAATGGCATAATCTATTGCAGTTCTAAAATTGATATCATTAAACCATTTTTGTTTTACGGGATTAACGTAATCTTTGTTATCTTTGTTTTTTCTTGTATTTAAATTGAATGCTAAAAACATGGTGCCCGTATTCGGACCGAGATTATATATTTTAAAATTACCTTTTTTCTGTTTCTCCTTAAACCTTGGTAAATCTTTGCCTCTGACAGAAATTGTATCAAGTTCTCCCGCTTCAAATTTTAGTAATTCGTTATTTAAATCTCCGACAATTAATATAACGTATTTATCAATATAAGGAAGAATTTGACCTTTATCATCCATTGAATAATAATTTGGGTTTCTTTTTAATACAACTCTTTGAGCGGGTACGTATTCTTCCAATAAAAAAGCACCTGATGCAACAATATCTTTAGGTTTAACAGTTGTTCCCAAGTAAGAGTCAAAATATCTTTTTCCCTTTTTTATAACGGGTTTAAAAATATGTGCGGGGGCGATTTGTGTACCAACAAACCTTTGAAACGGTGCAAACGGTTTTTTAATCTTAAATTCAACTGTATATTTATCAATTTTTTTTACTTTAGGATATTCTCCGTCAATAAGAACTGAATCTCGAAGTGATGTGTTGCCGAAACCTGCAAGAATAATATCATTCCAAGTAAAGACTACATCATCGGCAGTAATTTCCGTTCCGTCCGACCATTTAACCCCTTTTCTAAGGGTTATTGTGTATGTTTTTAAGTCGGGAGAAACTTTCATTTCTTTAGCAAGATAAGGAATAACTTCACCACTGTCGGGGTCTGTTGAGAATAGAGAATCATACATTAATTCCCCGATTTCTGAGGATGTTGCATCTTTTGATACCCAGGGATTAAATGTCTTAGGGCCTTCGCCTATTGTTGAAGTTACTATTTGTCCGCCGTATTTACCTTGCCCCGAACGCGACATTCTGTATTCTGTGCCGTTTACAAGTTTTGTAGCGTAAGGTTTATAAGTTTTATTTTCATTAACATTATTTGAAGTTTCTTTTTGTTTTGTCTCAATATCCTGACTGCCTCTGTCAATCCTGAAACATGAACATAAAACAAGAGAAATCACTACAAGTATTAATAATATTTTCAAAAATTTTTTCATAATCATAGATTAGCATGACATGCCGAAATTATAAAATTATTCTACAGGTTCACCATATAGGCACCATGTTTGAGCTTTTGTTATTTTAACATTTACAAAATCACCGATATTGTATTGATTTGATTCAAAATGAACTATTTTGTTATTATCTGCACGGGAATTTAAGGTTATTTTACCTTCTTTTTCCGTTTTCCCTTCAACAAGAACTTTCAACACTTTTCCCGTGAATTTTTCATTAGATTTTAAACATACTTCCCTGTTTTTTTCGTTTAGACGTTCAAGTCTTTCGTATTTTATATTTTCAGGTATAAATTTATCAACCATTCTGCCTGCTTTTGTAAATTCTCTCGGCGAATATGCTGCAGTATTTGAATAATCAAGTTCCAGTTCATCTATTGCATCGAGAGTGTCTTGAAATTCTTCTTCTGTTTCAGACGGAAAACCCGCTATAAAATCACTTGTTATAGTTACATTTTCAAATCTTTTTCGTATTTTAGAAACTATTTCATAGTATTGTTCTTTAGTATATCGTCTGTTCATTTCCTTTAATATGCGTGAATTTCCCGACTGCATAGGGATATGGAAATATTTACATACTTTTTCGCATTCATCAACGGCATCAATAAGGTCATCAGTGATATCAGATGGGTAGGACGTAACAAAACGAATTCTAAAATCCCCCTCAAGTTTATTTAGTTCTCTTAACAGATTTGCAAGTGTTATATCCTTATCCCCCAAATCTTTACCGTAGCTGTCTACATTTTGACCTAAAAGTGTAATTTCTTTAAAACCTTCTTTAATAATATTTTGAGCTTCTTTTAAAATTTCTTTCGGAAATCTTGAACGTTCTCTGCCCCTTGTAAAAGGTACAACGCAGTATGTACAAAATTTGTTACAGCCCTCAATAATCGGTATCCACGCATTTACAGAGTCTTTGCGTATAATTTTAAAATCATTTTGGTCTTTTATAACGGGATTGTTAGTAATCGAACATACTTTTTCATCGTTTTCAATTCTTTTAATAAGTTCAGGTAATTCATATATATTATGTGTGCCAAAAATCAAATCAACATAAGGTGCTCTTTTCCTTATATTTGCTTTATCTTGCTGTGCTACACATCCACATATACCTATTTTTATGTTCGGTCTGTTTTTTTTCATTTTGCCCCAAACTCCAAGCTGGCTGTAGGCTTTATCTGCTGATAGTTGTCTTATTGAACAAGTGTTTATAATTAACAAATCAGCTTCTTTTTCATTGTCGGTTTCAATATAATTATGCTCTGACAGAATTCCCGCAATCCTTTCAGAGTCTGATTTGTTCATTTGACAGCCAAGTGTTTGAATGTATAATTTTTTCATATTCTTATTATACTTTAAACAAATTACAATGATTTTTTATTTTTAGGATTATCTTTTAATAAATGCCGTCTGTTTAGTTCATCTATAAGTAAAAAATTAAATTTTTTGGCTTTATCTGATTCAAATTTTTTACACTCATTGATTTTAAATAAATTTTTAACTCTAAGTTCGCTAATTCCGGAAAATTCTTGCATATGAGATGATCTTAGGAATTCTTCTATATATTCTTGCACCATTCTCTTTTTATAACTGCTATCATCAACTGAATTATTTAATTCTCCGTTCAAACTTATAAATTCCATGTTAGGTTGGTTTACTCGGTAATATCTTTTTATTAATTTTTTAAAGTAATCTAAAGATTTACCGGAATATGTATAATCAAAAAAGAGATATTTTTTATCTGAAAAATCAATATCGATATTAGTGATGCCTTGTTCTTTCAAGAATTTTCCATATTCTCTAAGTCCCTCAGCTCCGCCTATAACGCAGTCTTCATCGGGGTAATTTCTTAATCCGCTGATTGGAAGATATTTTGTCTCAACGCCCATAAACTCAAAAACTCTTGCAATTCCCGATGGTGATCTTCCTATTGATACAAATACGTAGTTATCTTCACCGTATTTTTTATCAAGTTCGGGTTTTAGAATAAGTGCCATATCCAGATTAATATCTGCCGCTTCTTTTGCAAACATATCATTTGTGCATATTGTTCTCATCGCTTCAAGTTCTTTTTCGTTCAATTTTTTATAATTTTTTATGGAAAATTTTCTTGTGCGTGAAAATATTTTTTTTACTATTTCTTTTTCTTCCGCATTGCTTAATACAAAAGTGTCACTTATCGGGCGAGTGGGAACGCTTATTCCTTGATTTTTTTGAACCGGTAAACCCGCAGTTCTGTATGTTGAAAATATTTGACTTATTTTTGGTATGTTCATACTGCTGTTAAAACTTATGAATAATTTTTTTGCCTGTACAATAATTGCATGCTATACTTCAAGAAAAAGGAGAACTTATGACTACATTTGTAAAAGCAAGCCATATACTTGTTAAAACTGAAGATGAAGCATTAAAATTAAAAGAAGAAATAAGTAACGGTAAAGATTTTGCACAGGCAGCAAAAGAAGTTTCCTTATGCCCTTCAAAACAAAACGGCGGAGACCTTGGCTATTTTACAAAAAATCAAATGGTTAAAGAATTTGAGGACGCGGCTTTTTCTATGGAAATCGGAGAAGTTTCAAATCCCGTTAAAACTCAATTCGGTTATCATTTAATTTATTTAACAGATAAAAAAGACTGATGGATACGGAATTAATTCAATATTTAAAAGATTATTTGTCAAAAAATGATATTGACGGATTAATTGTTAATTCAACAAACGAGTTTCTTGTTGAATATAATTTGTTAGAATATAATTCAAGATACCATTTAACGGGTTTTTCCGGTTCGACGGGTGACGTACTTTTTACTGCGGATAAAATTTATCTTTTTGTTGATACTCGTTATCATGAACAAGCATCAAATCAAGTTGACGAAAATATTATAGATGTTGTAAAAATTCCGCTCGAAAAAACATACTTAAATGCTCTTTTAGAGATTGTTCCTCCTTATTTTAAATTGGGAATGGTATCTAAAAAAACTTCTAAAAGGTTTTATGATTTACTTTTAAAAAATTTGCAGAAAAAGAATTCAACAATAAAACTGTTAAATACAGACCCTGTTTATGATTATAAAAAAGATTCAATATCTCAAATATCATACAATGTTTTTGCCGTTGATAAATCAATAACAGGGCAGAGTGCAGATGAAAAATTTGAAATGGTTAAATCATTTGCCGGAGATAAATTTGATATATTGGTAACTTCATTAGAAGATGTTGCATATTTAACTAATTTAAGGTCATATGATTTTGAGTATACTTCGGTTTTTCCCGCAAAAGCTTTAATAAACCAAGACGGAGTGAAAATTTATTCGGACTGTAATTTGCCTTATATAGGTGAAAAATATAAAGCTTTACCAATGAGTGAATTTGAAAATGATATTAAACAAATTGAAAGAAGCGATGTATTTATTGATGATACTCAATTAACGATTAACGATTACAAATTAATTAATCCGTCAAATAAAATATTACAGAGTCATTTAAACCTTTTTAAAACAGTAAAAAATGACTGTGAAATTGAACATTTAAAAAAATGCTTTGAACGTTCGGATAATGCATTAAGAGTTATATATCAAATGCTGTCTTCTGATGAAATATATACGGAATATGATTATTATGAAGCATTAGTAAAGGCATTAAAAGATAACGGAGCATTGTCTTTAAGTTTTAAACCGATAGTTGCAGCGGGAACAAATTCATCCGTAATACATTATTCAACACCATCAAAAGAAAAGAAAGTGGAAAACGGTGATTTTCTTTTAATAGATTACGGCGGTTATTATGAGGGCGGATATGCTACAGATACCACAAGAACTTTTATAAAAGGTGAACCGTCTGTTGAACAGAAAAATTTATATACGGGAGTACTTAAAGCATTTTTAAACGCATACTATAATAATTATGATAAAAAAGCATCTTATTATAATATAGATAAAATAGCGAGAGAAACAATTAATAAATCTCTTTCCGAAGAGTTCCCGTTTGCTCATTCAACAGGGCATGGGGTTGGAATAAGTGTGCATGAAAATCCTCCAAGAGTTTCTTCAAGTGATGCTTCTAAAACAAAAATAAAAGAAAATAGTGTATTTTCAATAGAACCAGGTGCATATAAACAAGGCTGGGGCGGAGTTAGGTTGGAAAATACTGTTTATGCTTCATATAGTGAAGATAAAATTGTTATGAACAGTTTTTCTCATTTCCCCTTTGAAATTAAACTCGTTGATTTATCTCAATTAAATGATTATGAGAAATATTATTATATGAAATGGCAGGCTTTTGCGTGCATTTAGAGTCACTATCAAATAATAAAATTAAAGAAATAAAAAAACTTCATCTTAAAAAATATCGTGATGAGTATAATTTGTTTATTGCTGAGGGTAAAAAGGCTCTTGAAGACATTATACACTCATCTGTTGAAATTATTGCCGTATATGCAATTAAAGAAGTTAGTTATAAAAATGCAGTTTATATAAGCGAAGATGATATGAAAAAAATATCCACAACATCTTCGCCTTGTGAAGTTTTAACAATAGCGAAGAAAAAAGTATATGATATAAACTCTTTTGAAAAATTAAATTCTGTTGTGCTTATAGACTCTGTATCAGACCCCGGTAATTTGGGTACAATAATTAGAAGTGCATGTGCTTTTGGAATGGATGGTATTGTACTTTTTTCAGATTGTACGGATATGTATTCTTCTAAAGTTATTCGCTCTGCTGTAGGTAATTTTTTTAAAATTCCTATTATTCAATTAAAAGAAATTTGCGAAATTAAAAAATATTTCAAATCTCATAAAATTATTTCAACATCACTTTCAAAAAATAATAATATAACTTTGAAAAACTGCTCAAAATTAGATAAAAAAATTATAATGTTTGGTTCAGAAGCTAACGGGTTATCTAAGGAACTTGAAAGTTTGTCTGATTATAATATCAAACTTGATATGCAAAATAATGTTGAATCTTTAAATTTGGCTGTTTGTGCTTCTATTGTTATGTATGAAATATTTGATAATAATTAATTGTAAATTTTACTTAATATTTCTAAAGTATATATTTTTTTAGCCGATTAAATAAATTGTCAGATAAATGGAGAGAAATCATGAATAGTTCTTTATTTAATCAAGAAGTTGCAATTGAAGTAAAAAAATTCTTGGATAATATTGACAATATTATTGTTAAATTTGATTTATTCGGCTCTATTGTAGAAAGTCAAGTTTAAATTTATATTTTTTAATATTTATAATTCTTATCGTTAAAAAAACAATCGGATAGGGAATTACTTTAATGTAATCGGTAAAGTGTTTTTTGCAAGAGGATATATGGATACAGAAACTGTATTATCTAATGATACTATAGATAAACTAAAGTACTTATTAGGCGGGTTTAATACTTTTGGAAGTAATATAGATGTTTATTCCATATGTATTAAAAAATCTTTAAACGATAAAATGAAAGATTGTGCATTTTAGTATAGTTTGCATGTTTTTGGTATTATTAATGTAAATTACATTAATAGGCGAAAATATGTTAAAAGATTTTTTTCTTTGTAAGGTAAACAAGAGTATTGAAACATTAGTAAAGCAAGGTTCACTCGGACAAATGAGTGAGTCGGATATTTATGAGCTTCAGGCAGAAATACCTAAGAATGCTCAATTTGGTGATTTTGCGGTGAATGTATCATCACTTGCTCGTTATGCAAAATTACCTCCGGTAAGAATAGCTCAATTGATTGCTGATAATATTAAAAAAGGTGGTTTCAGTATCAATATTGCTGCGGGTTTTATTAATTTTAAACTTGATAATTCAATGCTTAATGATATTTTATCGGAAATCTCTGATAAAAAACTGGATTATGCTAAAAATAATCAAGGTGAGGGCAAAAAAGTAATTCTTGAATATGTTAGTGCAAACCCTACAGGGCCTTTTCATATCGGGCATGGAAGATGGGCTGCTATGGGCAGTGCGTTAGCTAATGTTATGAAATATTCCGGGTATGACGTTTATCAGGAATTTTATATTAATGATGCGGGAAGCCAAATTCAAAAACTCGGAAAATCTTTATATATTCGTATATTGAATGAAATGGGTGTAGATGTTGATTTCCCCGTTGATGAAGAAGAAGCTAAAAATTATTATACGGGTGAATATTTAATTCCGATTGCTAAAGAATTTGTTCAAATTGAACCGAACAAGGCAAAAGAAATTAGTGAATCTTATAAAGGTAATTTTGAAATTGAACACCTGAAATATTTGTCTAAATATGCAAGATTAAAAATGTTAAGTCTTCAAAAAGAGTTATTAGAAAATTTTAATACTCATTTTGATAATTATTTTAGTGAACTTACACTGCATGAATCGGGTCAGGTTGAGGCTTGTATAAAAAAACTTGATGAGCTGGGAGTTTTGTATGAAAAAGACGGGGCATTATGGTTTGCATCTTCAAAGTACGGAGATGATCAAGACAGAGTTATAAGAAAATCTGACGGAGCTTATACATATTTAACAGCAGATATTGCATATCATTTTAACAAACTGCAAAGAGGCTTTGAAACTTTGTTAAATATATGGGGAGCAGATCATCACGGTTATATTCCCAGAATAAGAGCTTCTATTGAAGTTTTAGGATATAACCCGAAATCTCTTGAAGTATTGTTAGGGCAGCTTGTTAACCTTGTTATGAACGGTGAACAAGTCAGAATGGGTAAGCGTACTAAGATGATTACTCTTGATGATTTAATTGAAGAAGTAGGAGTCGATGCTACACGTTACTGGATGATAATGAGAAGCATTGATACTACTTTGGATTTTGATGTTGAACTTGCTAAATCAAAAACCGATGAAAATCCTGTTTTTTATGTTCAATATGCACATGCCAGAGGTTGTTCAATATTAAGACATGCACAAAGCGAGAAATTTGATGTTATTAACTCTCAAGTAAATGACAGTGAATGTAAAAATGTTGATGATGCTCTTTCTAAATTAACTGAGTCTGATTATGATGTACTTTGGACTGAAACTGATGAAAAAGCTGTTGAAACTACTAAAAAATTAATTTTAAAATTGGAAGAATATAAATCGGTAGTTCAAAATTCGGCAAAATATAGAACTCCATATTTGTTAACAAAGTATTTACAGGAGCTTGCCGCAAATTTTCATCAATTTTATACATTTTCAAAAGTGCTTGTTGAAAATAATGATTTAATGCTTGCAAGATTAGCCATTGTTAAAGATGTAACCATTATATTAAAATCAGCTATGAAACTTATAGCTGTAAATGCACCTGAGAGAATGTAAATAATATGGCATGAACAGTTGTATAATGTTTTATATGTAAATCTTTGATGTATAATAATCATATTATTGTGTTTAAACACAAACAGATTAGCGGAGGAAATCTTTTATGACAGTAAAGGATTGGTTCGAACAAAGAAAAGAAATGCAAATTGCAAGAAGGGATCAAGATCCTCAAATTGATGACAGCATTGGGAAACTATGGGTTAAATGTTATAACTGTAATGCACAGCTTTTAAGAAAAGATGTTGAAGAAAACCTTCAAGTGTGTCCAAAATGCGGTTATCACTTTAGAATAAATGCAAGAACACGTATTAATCAGTTATTCGATGAGGGTACATTTGAAGAAATGTTTTCAAATATTACAACGGCAGACCCTTTGGAATTTACTGATACGGAATCTTATAAAAAAAGAATAGCTCAGGCTAAAGCAAAAACAAATATGAATGAGGCTGTTATCGCCGGAGTGGGAGAAATAGATGGAAACCTTGTTTCTGCTGCAGTTATGGATTTTGAGTTTATGGGCGGTTCTATGGGCAGTGTTGTCGGAGAAAAAGTTACGCTTGCCATGGAAGAAGCTTTAAAACGTAAAATCCCCATGATAGCAGTTACGGCTTCAGGCGGAGCAAGAATGCAAGAAAGTATTTTAAGCCTTATGCAAATGGCAAAAACAAGTTGTGCTGTTGCGAAATTAAATGATGCAGGTTTGTTATATATTACGGTTCTTACGGAGCCGACATTTGGCGGAGTAACTGCAAGTTTTGCAACTCTCGGTGATATTATTATTGCCGAACAAGATGCAAGAATCGGTTTTGCAGGCAGAAGAGTTATTGAACAAACAATAAGACAATCTCTTCCCGCTGATTTCCAAACAGCTAATTATTTAATGAAATACGGGCAAATTGATATGATTTCTTCGAGAGCTGATTTGAAATCAACTATTGCAAAACTTATAAGGCTTCATAAAGTGTAGGTGATATTATGGCTATTTTGGAATTTGAAAAACCGTTGTACGAAATTGAAGAAAAAATAAAAGAATTAAAAGAAATAAGTGAGTCATCAGGTATGGATGTATCAAACCAAATAGAAACTTTTGAAAAACAAGCTTTGGAATACAAAAAAGAATTGTATGCTAATTTAACTCCGTCACAGCGTTTACAAATTGCACGTCATGCAGACAGACCGACATTTTTAGATTATGTTAAATTAATGACTACTGATTTTATTGAACTTCATGGTGACAGAGAAGGTACAGATGACAGAGCAATAATCGGCGGTATAGCAAAAATTGATAATCAAAGTGTTGTTATTATTGGTACTCAAAAAGGTAAAAATACAAAAGAAAATCTAATATATAACTTTGGTATGCCTCAACCTCAAGGATACAGAAAAGCATTAAGGCTATTCTATCATGCGAATAAATTTAATCTTCCTATTGTTACATTGATAGATACTCCGGGGGCATATCCGGGAATGAAAGCGGAAGAAACTGCTCAAGGTACTGCAATTGCCGTAAATTTGAAAGAAATGGCAAAATTAAATGTTCCTATTATTGCAGTTATCACGGGAGAAGGGTGCTCCGGAGGTGCTTTGGGGCTTGCTGTTGCTGACAGAGTATATATGTTGGAACATGCATACTACACCGTTATTTCTCCTGAGGGGTGTGCGTCTATTTTATGGCGTGATGCTTCTAAAGCTGATGTTGCCGCAGAAGCTCTTAAAATTACAAGTGATGATTTACTTGATTTGGAAATTATAGACGGTATTGTAAAAGAACCTTTAGGCGGTGCTCATTGCGATTATGAGTTGATGGGTAATGAATTAAAGAAAACTATTCTGTCTGCCGTTAATGAGTTAAAAGATGTTAATCCCGATAAACTCAGAGATGACAGATATAACAAATTCAGGAGAATGGGTGTATTTTGTCAGTAATTGATAAAACTTATTGGGAAGTGTGTATTGAGATTAATCCAATCTGTGCAGATATTTTATGTGATATTATACAGACTGAGTTTGATTGTGAGGGTATAATTACGGCAGAAGAAACATATAAAAATTTAGAATTGGTTTCTTCAACTGAAAATACTTTAAAAGCTTATATTGTTTCTGATAATTTAGATTTTGACTATGTAAAAGCTTTCTTGGCTCAAAAAAAACAAGAGTTAACGGAAAAAAATGTATTTAATTCTGATTTGGGCAGTTGGAATGTAAGTATTAAAAAACAGGAAATTGTTGACTGGTCAAAAAAGTGGAAAGAACATTGGAAGCCATCTAAAATATCTGATAAAATTGTTATTTGTCCTACGTGGGAAAAATATATTGCCAAAGATGACGAAATTGTTGTAAATATAGACCCCGGTAATGCATTCGGAACAGGAACGCATGCAACTACCCAATTGTGTGTGAAAGCTTGCGAAAAATATATGAGTGTATCTTCAAAAGTTGCTGATATAGGATGTGGTTCGGGTATTTTAGCTATTTGTGCGGTAAAACTCGGTGCAAAATATGCTGATGCCGTTGATACTGATGAAACTGCGGTTGAAACGGCTAAAATTAATGCTAAAGTTAATAATGTATCAAATATTGTTTTTTATAATGCAGCGAGTAACATTTTAAAAACAGGCGAATATGATTTTGTTTTTGCAAATATTCTTCATAATGTTTTAGCTGAAATCATGCCTGATTTAAAAAGAATTATGAAAATAGGGGCAAAAATTGTATTAAGCGGTATACTTAATGGTAAAGAAAAAGTAGTAATTGATTCAATAGAAAGAAATAATTTAAAAATTATTGAGCAAGTTCAGCAAAATGAGTGGATAGCATTTGTTGTTCAAAGGGAGGATTAAATGTCACAGACAGCAATAATAATTCCCGCAAGATATAATTCAAAACGTCTTCAGGGAAAACCATTAATAAAAGTTTTAGAAAAACCTATAATACAATGGGTATGGGAAAGAGCAATTCAGGTCAAATCTGCGGACAGAGTTATAATAGCAACGGATAATCAGCAGATATATGATTGTGCAAAATCTTTTGGTGCTGATGTTGAAATGACATCGGAACATCATAAATGCGGCAGTGACAGAATAGTTGAAGTCGCTCAAAAATATCCCGAGTTTTCCTATATTATTAATCTTCAGGGTGATGAACCCATGATTGATACCGAATGTGTTGAACAGGTTATTAATTTGATAAAAAACGATAATGATGCGGATATTTCTACCCTTTTAGCTGAAATTAACCCTGATGATGACCTTGATGACCCTAATATGGTTAAATGTGTAAAAGATATTAACGGGTTTGCACTTTATTTTTCACGTTCTAAAATTCCTTACGAAAGAAATTTAGGTATTGCAAAATTTTACAAACATATTGGAATATACGGTTATAAAAGGGACTCTTTATTTAAAATGACACAATTAGAACAGCCTGAAATAGAAAAAGCAGAAAGTCTTGAACAGTTAAGGGCTTTATATTACGGAATGAAAATCAAAACAGCGGTTGTTAATTATAATGCTGTCGGAATAGATACTATTGAAGATTTAAATGAATTTAAAAAGTTAGTTGAGGCAAAATAGATGGAACAGGAACACACTCATTTATCTAATGAAAAAAAGACACTTATTGTCATAATTTGTACAATAGTTGCAATGGTATCCGAAATATTTTTCGGATATACTACAAAATCAATGGCACTATTGGCAGAGGGTTATCACATGGGTACTCACGTTTTAACCTTGGGACTGACATATGTTGCTTACATTTTGGCACGAAAATTTGAGGGGTCTGAAAAATTTCCATCGGGTACATATAAAATTAGTACTTTGGCTGCATATACAAGTGCAATGCTTTTGGGCTTTGCGGGGTTTTGGATTACTGTTGAGTCTTTGCAAAGAATTTTCAAACCTGAAGCTATTGATTTTAATGATGCTATTTTAATTGCTGTAATATGTCTTGTTGTTAACGGTGTTTGCTTGTTTGTTATGAAAGATCATCATTTCCACTTGCACAATGTTGAAGAACATTCACATAATACTGATGAAAAAGAAGATTACAATTATAAAGCTGCTTATTATCATATAGCTGCTGATTTACTTACTGCAGTATTAACAATTATTGTTTTAATATTAGGTAAAATTTATAATTGTGTTCACCTTGATGCGATTGTCGGTATTCTTTGCGGTGTTTTAATTTTCAGATGGGCATTGATTTTATTAAAGCATACCGTAAAAATTCTTGTTGATATGAAATAACAAGGAGTATATATGCAGGTTAATGCATCTAAATTATCAGGAGAAAACGAAAATAAAACACTGATTGTTATTATTGTTACTTTAATAACAATGGTTGCTGAAATTATATACGGATATATAACAAATTCCATGGCATTGCTTGCCGATGGTTATCATATGGGAACTCATGCCCTTGCACTGTTACTTGCCTATGTTGCTTATATCTTGACAAGAAAGTTTTCGGGGTCCGATAAATTTATAAACGGAACAGATAAAATAGGAACTATTGCGGCATATACAAGTTCACTGTTTTTGGCATTTACCGGTGTTTGGATTATATACGAAGCAATATTAAGGATAATGCATCCTTTAAAAATACATTTTAATGAAGCTATATTAGTTGCGGTTATAGGCTTTATTGTTAATAGTATTTGTATATGTATTATGGAGCATAAGCATTGTACTGATAACGGTCATGAACATCATCACTGCAAAGGTTGTGAGCATGAAAATGATGATTCTTGTAAGGATTACAATTTTAAAGCAGCGTATTATCATATTTTAGCTGATGCTATGACATCGGTATTTGCTATATTAGCACTTCTTTCAGGCAAATTTTTTAATATAACCTGTTTAGATCCGCTAATAGGAATACTTGGCGGCTTTTTAATTTTAAGATGGTCTTTAAGTCTAATAAAGCATACCGTCAAAATTTTAATTGATATGAAATAAATTACATATATTGTTCTTCTTGCAGAGCAACCGCACAAATTTGCGTAGATTGAATGCTGACTCTTTTTACGGGGCCGTTAGTATTTTTTTCAATGATCTTAGGTGTTTGAGAATTGAGTTTTAAAACTTGATTAAGTTCTTCATATAATTCAAGAGGATTATCAACATATAAAACAATAGGAGCCGTTGTTCCTTTTAGAAAAACCAATACTGATAATCTTTTTTTCATAGGGCTTCCTTGTGAAAAACCTTGGGGCATAATTTTTTCCTCTTTTACTCTTTTCTTTATAATACTATATTTCAAGTATTTGTTCAATTTTATCTTGTTTAGATTTTATAATTTTCATCATTTTTTGGATTACAAGGGCAAGATTAGCCAAATCATAGTTATTCAGGTCAAACTTATCTTCTATGCCCATTTCAAGAAAGTTAATTAAACTGTCTACAATTGTAATATCCGTGCCTATTGATATCACTTTATTTTTTAGCTGTTCTTTTAAATTTTCCATATTTTCTCCTTATTAATATAATTTAAATACTAACATATTTTCCTAAATTAAACAATAGTTTATTTTATATTTATTTACAAAATATTTAATAAAGCTAATTAACAAGTATTATTAATATAAAAGTAAGAGGTAATTAATTATGATTAAAGTCGGAGTAATAGGTGCTTTAGGTAAAATGGGCAGAGAAGTTGTTAAAGCGGTGCTTAATGCTCAAGATATGGAACTTGTATGTGCGGTTGATATTATGGGAAAATCTCAAGATATAGGTAATGTTGTACTTGGTAATCCTTGCAGTATTTGTGTTGAAAATGACATAGAAACGGCTATAACAGAAAAAAAACCTGATGTCGTTATTGATTTCACTCAGCCTCAGGGAATTTTTGAGCATGTATGTTTATATATGAAAAATAAAGTTAAATCAGTAATCGGCACTACGGGCTTAAATCAGGAAAATATTGAAGAATTAAGAAAACTTTCATGTGAAAATAATACGGCGTGTTTAATTGCTCCTAATTTTTCAACCGGTGCAGTCTTATTAATGATGTTTGCAAAACAGGCAGCAAAGTATTTTAATAATGCGGAAATTATAGAACTGCATCATAATCAAAAGAAAGATGCACCGTCAGGAACCGCAATCAAAACAGCCCAATTGATGGCAGAGGTAAACCCTGATTTTACGCTGTCTAACTGCCCCGAAAAAGAATTAATTACAGGTGCAAGAGGTGCTAATGCTGATGGTAATGTTCATATTCATTCAGTCAGAATGCCCGGATATATTGCTTCTCAGGAAGTTATATTCGGTTCAAACGGTCAGATTTTAAAACTCGCTCATCATACAATGGATCGTTCATGTTATATGGCGGGAGTCCTTTTAGCTGTCAGATATGTATTTGATAACAATGATTTTATTTACGGGTTAGATAATATAATGTAGTTAATATGAAATTTTACCCATAATTACGGGACAATCAGCACCCGTACAAGAGGGTATATTATTAGGTTTCTTTAAAACCGTAAAATATCCCAAATAAGCAAAAGCGAGGCATTCTTTAAGTTTATTGGGGATATTGTAATCTTCATGTGTTTTTATTTTGATTTCAGGTAAATATTCATTTAAAAATTTTATTATTGCTTTATTATAAGCTCCTCCCCCGCCAAGGACAATTTCTTCAATATTTGTTTTGGTAAAAATAAAATTTTTATATGAATCTGCAATGGTTTTTGCAGTTAATGCGGTAATTGTTGCAATAACTGCGTATTTATCAGAAGGTGCGGTTTTATAAATTTTTTCGGCATAATCTTTATTAAAAAGTTCTCTGCCTGTAGATTTTGGGGGTAAAAGTTTATAATAAGGTTCATTTAAAAGTTCATCCAGCCATTTTGTATCAACTTTACCTTTAAGTGCTGTTTGCCCGTCTTTATCGTATGGCAGGTCGAATAATTTTTGCATAAAATAGTCAATAAGCATATTGCCGACCCCGTTGTCAAAGGCAAAAATATCACAATCTTTTGATAAAACAGTAACATTGGAAATTCCGCCGATATTTTGAATTAGCCTGTTTTTATCCAATCCGAATAATATTTTATCCGCAAAGGGAACTAACGGAGCACCTTGCCCGTTAGCTGCCATATCTTTAGGTCTGAAATCTCCTATTGTCATTATACCTGTTTTTTGAGAGATGACGGATATATCTCCGATTTGTAATGTGCTTTTTTTATCGGGAATATGACATATTGTTTGCCCGTGTGAAGAAATAAAATCAACATCTTCTTTTTTAATTTTTGCCTTATCTATAAGCATATTTACACATTTTGCAAATAAATTACCTGTTTCAAAGTTTGTTTCACATACATCTTTTATACTTCCTTTATTGTTTGCAAGATTTAATATTCGTTCCCTTGTTATTTTAGGATATTCAAGTGAATAACTGTCTGATATTTCAAAGGTAAGGTTATCATATATTTTGACTAAACAAGCATCAATAGAGTCAACAGACGTTCCCGACATTAAAGAAATTATTGTTTTATAACTTTTCATAAAGCTATTATACACTATTAACTATTTTAGTGTATAATTAATATTTGTAGAGGAGAGTTATGACGATACTGTATTCCGTAATTTTAGCAGGTGGTGCCGGAAAAAGGCTTTGGCCTCTTTCAAGAGAAATGTTTCCTAAACAGATGTTAAAATTTGATGGTGAATATACTCTGTTTCAGCGTACTTTTCTGAATATTGCTACAATTATTGATGATAAAAATATAATAACAACAACTAATGTAAAATATATTTCTGCTATAAAAGAGCAGTTAAATGCTCTAAAAGAAAAGTTTTCAAGGAAAACTGATTATAAGGTTTTATCGGAACCCATATTTAAAAATACGGCTCCGGCTTTATCTATGGCAGTAAAGTATATATCAGATAAGTCAAAATTAATGCAAAATGACACTGTTGTAATTGCATTGCCATCTGATCAAATAATTGCGGATAGAGTTGAATATGCTTCATTAATTGAAAAAGGTATAAAACTTGCACAAGAAGGATATATTGTTGCATTCGGTTCTGATACGGATAAAACTGATGAAAATTTCGGGTATATTAAAACACGAAAATATTCAAAATTATCGGAAATTGAAGACTCTGCATTAAAAGTTTCGGAATTTATTGAAAAACCGTCAAAACAAGAGTTTAAAGATAACTTGAAAGGTAAGATTTTTGTTAATTCGGGAATATATATGTTTACGCCTCAAACATATATGAATGAACTTAAAAAATGTGTACCGGAACTTTATAATTTCTTTGTTAATAAAAAAATAGATACTTCTATTCCGTCGGTATCATTAAATGAATATGAACAGCTTTCTGATGTTTCGGTTGATTATGCATTGATGGAAAAAACGAAAAAACTGGTTCTTATTCCTTTTCCGACGAAGTGGACAGATATAGGCTCATGGGATGCTATATATGAGGTTTCTCAAAAAAATAAAAACGGAAATTGTCTGTTAGGTAAAACAGCAGACATTGATTCGTCAAATTCTCTTGTATATTCAACTTCAAAACTGACTGCAACTGTTGGATTGAAAGATACAATAGTAGTTGAAACCGAAGATGCCGTTTTGGTTACAAAAAGAAATTCTGAAAACGGAATAAAAAATATATATAAAAAATTAAACGGAAAAAACTCTAAAACAAAAGAAATTCATAAAACAGTTTACCGCCCTTGGGGGTATTATACTGTTCTTGAAAACGGAAACGGTTTCTTAACAAAGTGTATAACAGTTAACCCTAATGCTAAATTGAGTGTTCAAAAACATCACTATAGAAGTGAACATTGGATTGTTTTAGAGGGTGTCGCAACAGTTCAAAAAGGTGCGGAAAATATTGTATTAAATGCCGGTGAAAGCGTTGATATTGCTGTTGAAGAAATTCATTCACTTCAAAATAATGGTGATATTCAGCTTAAAATACTTGAAGTTCAGCAAGGTGATATTCTTGATGAGAATGATATAGTTAGACTTGAAGATATTTATGGCAGAGTATAATATGAAGAAAAAGATTGCTATTTTAGGTTCAACAGGTTCTATAGGTACTCAGGCATTAGAAGTTATTTCTAAATTATCTGATAAGTTTGAAGTTGTTGCAATTTCAGGCGGTAGAAATATTAATTTATTACGTTCTCAAATTGAAAAATTTTCTCCAAAATATGTTTGTGTTCAGGAGAAAAATGACGCAAAATTATTATCGGATGAATATAATGTAAAAATATTATGCGGAGATGACGGGCTTTTAGAAATTGCCCGTTTAAAGGAAGTTGAATTAATCTTGGTTGCAGTATCCGGCAGAATAGGTTTAAAACCAACAATAGAGGCAATCAAAAATAAAAAAGATATAGCTCTTGCAAATAAAGAAACACTTGTTATGGCCGGTGATATTGTTATTAAACTTGTAAAAGAAAATAAAGTAAAATTGCTGCCTGTTGATAGTGAACATTCTGCTATATTTCAGTGTATTAATAACGGAAAAGACGTTAAGCATCTTATAATTACCGCATCTGGAGGCCCATTTAGAAATAAATCAAAAGAAGAAATGCTAAACGCTGATTTGACAAGTGCTCTTGCTCATCCAAGGTGGAAAATGGGGAAAAAAATTACTGTTGATTCCGCTACACTTATGAACAAGGGACTTGAGGTAATTGAAGCTCATCATTTGTTTAACTTTGATTATGATGATATTAAAGTTGTTATTCATCCTCAAAGTTATATTCATAGTGCCGTAGAGTTTAAAGACGGAAGCATAATTGCTCAAATAGGAATACCAAGTATGCACATACCTATTCAATATGCACTGTGCTATCCCGAGAGAGTTGAGGGAATTGAAACGGAAAGCTTTGATTTTATTAAGGCTCAAAAATTTGAATTTTATGAACCTGATTATGAAAAATTTCCCTCTTTGAAACTTGCAATAGATGCGGGAAAAATCGGAGGAACTGCACCCGTTTGCCTTAATGCCGCAAATGAAGAAGCGGTATTTGCTTTTTTGAACAATGAAATTTCATTTTTAGATATTTATAAATTTACAAAAAAGATTTTTGACTCTTATAGCGTAATTAATAATCCTACTCTTGAGCAAATTCTTGAAGAAGATGATAAGATAAGAATACTTACACGCAAGTTAATAAATGCAAAGGAATTGATATGAAAATATTATTTTTAAACGGTCCAAACTTGAATTTACTGGGAACAAGAGAACCTGATAAATACGGAACGGTAACTCTTGATAATATTGAAACCTTTGTTAATGCTGAAGCCAAAAAGTTAAAAGTAAAAACAGCTTTTTATCAAACAAATATTGAAGGTGAGCTTGTAGATAAAATTCAACAGGCAAAAGGCAAATATGACGGCATTGTAATTAATCCTGCAGCATATACGCATACAAGCGTTGCAATACGAGATGCACTTCTTGCCGTTGAAATTCCGACTGTTGAAATTCATTTATCAAATATTCATAAGCGTGAAGAATTTCGTACAAATTCAATGACTGCACCGGCTTGTATCGGACAAATTACGGGCTTTGGTGCTTTCAGTTATAAACTCGGGTTAATTGCAATCGTTGATTATTTAAAATCACTTGAACAAGACTAAAAATGATTTCAATTTTCTTGCTTGATTGTCTTTTTCACTTATAATATGCAGTTCTTTTGAATCGAATGAAGTAGAACCACCGCCGTCAAAAGCCATGGCTTTTTCCATTCCCCATTGTTTTGCAAGTTCTGCAACTTCTTTTAATGTCATAGGGTTTTCATTTGTAATTATGAAAAGGTATACATTGTTATTTCTTATTCCGATTGCTGTTCGTGCGTATTTATGAAGTGATGAAGCAGATTCACTAATAATTTTTCCTTTGCGGACAAGTATAAAAAATTCGTCTTCAAGTTTTAACTCAGGTAAAAGCATAGGACCTGCCTGAATTGAATGTTTTAGTTTATATCCTTCTTTTATCGGTTCATTATGTGATGCAATATCGTATATCAGTTTGCCTTTCTCATCGGATAAAACTCTAAATTCACTTCTGTTTAATATTTTATCCATATAAGGCGTTAAAACTTTATTATTAATAAGATTTTCATTGTCATTTGGGTTAAGTACCAATTGTTCATTAATGGTTACAAAAGAAACCGTTTTTTGATTTTTTGGATCAAAAAAACCCGCATTAACAACGATTTGAGGCTTCAGCATTTTGTATAAATTTGCATTAGTTTCAAGTTCACTAACTATTACAGGTTTTAATTTATCTTTAAATTTTGATGTGTTAATCTCAACAACATAAACGCCTTGCGGGTCATGAACTATTTTATAATCATGTGATAAGAATTTTGCATTTGCCTGTAAAGGTAAAGATAATAAATAAAACAAAATAGCAACTAAAAAATAACTAAATTTTTTCATTATAAATCCTTTGCTCTCTTTAAACAGAAAATAACAACTATTGCAAAAACCGGTGCAATCATAGATGTAACCCAAGGAGAAAGTACGGCTTTTTCCGCGAGTAAATCTAAAAATGGCATTGTTATGTAATATAAAAATATTATCCCGACAGCGATTAGCATTCCGATAAATTTTTGTTCTCTTGGCTTAGAAAATCCTAATAAACAGCCTAAAATAGCAAAGAGTATGCACATAAAAGAGTGTACAAATCTTTGGATATATTTATTAAGCATAAACCTGTATTCATCGTCCATTTTTTCTTTTTTTAAAAGTTTAATGTATTCTGAAATTTGCGGGTTTGTAAGTTCTCTGTCACGATGTAATGAATATTTCATAAGTTTAAAAGCATTAACGGCACTATCCCCTTGGAGAATATTTAAATCTTTTTCTTCTCCGATTTCTTTAAATATACCTTCTTCAGATATTATGTATTTTTTTGCATTGTTAATTATCCAATTTTTTTTGTCGTATTTAACATAGTCGGAAATTAAAATGCTTGATAATAAACTAGAGCCTTTTTCCGCATAATTGTAGAAATTTAAAACGATTACATCTCTAATATTATCAGTATCAAAATTAGAAACAATAATAATTTTGTTCATTGAATCATCAGAATTTTTAACAGGAAATACAAATTGAGAAATTCTGCTTTCGTTTTTTATGGTTTTCAGCTTGCACGCACTGAAAGGTAGGAGTTTTGAACCAACAATAAAAGTGAATAAACACATAAAAATGCTTAGAATAATTACGGAAGTTATAATTCTGAAAAACGGAAACCCTGAACTTCGCATAACAGTAATTTCAGAGTCTTTGCTGAGTTTATCAAAAGTTATAATACAGCCTAAGAGCATGCCTACAGGGAGTGCAATATTGAGTACTTTCGGAAGTTCATATAATATAATTTTAACTGCAAGTTCTACCGTATAATCTCCCGCAATAGTTCTTTGTACTGTTTTTAAGAATATTTCAGGCATAATCCAGACAATCATAAAAATGATGATGCAGCCTAAACAGGAAAAAAGTACCTGTGAAAATATATATCTGTCTAAAAGTTTAATTTTCATTAAAGTGAAAAATCCTTTCCCAAGTAGAATTGCTTAGCTACTTCATCATTAGCGATTTCATCACGAGTACCTTTTATTTTAATTTTACCGTCAAAAATAACATAAGCTCTATCGGTAATAGAAAGAGTTGCTTTCGGATTATGGTCGGTTATAAGAACGCCCAATCCTCGATTTGATAAAAGTTTAATATTATCTTTAATTTCGCCTATCGCAATAGGGTCAATACCTGCAAACGGTTCATCAAGAAGAATAAATTCAGGGCTTGCGGCAAGTGCTCTTGCGATTTCAACTCTTCTTCTTTCTCCGCCAGATAGTGATACGGCAGAAGTATCTCTAAGTTTTTTTATACTGAATTCTTCAAGCAATTCTTCAAGTTTATCTTTTTTTTCTTGCTTGTTTAATTTATCGTTAAGTTCAAGAACCAGTTTAATGTTATCTTCTACCGATAATTTTCTGAAAATGGAAGCTTCTTGAGGCAAGTATCCGATGCCGTGTTTAGCTCTTTTATTCATGGTCATTTGTGTTAAGTCAATATCATCAATAAATATTTTACCGCCGTCAGGTCTTATCAAACCTACTACCATGTAAAACGTAGTTGTTTTCCCTGCCCCGTTTGGACCTAACAGCCCTACAACTTCACCTTTATTAACTTCAATAGATATATCATTAACGACAGTTCTGTCGTTATAAATTTTAATCAGATTTTCAGCTCTTATCTTCATATCCTTTATCCCCTTATACTACTTTAAATAAAAAACAGGGATATGTCAAAACAGACACAAAAAAGCCCGTTATGTAAACGGGCTTTTTAAAACTCATATTAAGCGTTAACTTTTTTAGGTTCGTTAACAGGTTTCCAGTTAGCAGCCATAATCTTTTTGAAAGATTTAAGAGCTGTATCTTCAAGTTCACCGAGTTCTTCAGCTTTAACAATTAATTCTCTCAAAGGAAGAAGTGCACGTTGGTCACGAAGAACACCTAATGCTGCTGCAGCACCTGCTCTTACCAAATCGTTTTCTTTTTCATTTTTCATAACTTCGATTAAAGAAGGAACTGCTTTTGTATCGTTTAATTTACCTAAAGAGGTAACTGCATAAATTCTGACATTAACCCATTCATCTTTAAGCATAGTGATTATATAATCAACAGCTTTAGGGTTGCCTATTTCGCCTAATGCTCTTGTTGCGTCGCATCTTACATTAACTTTTTCGCTTGTTAAAGATTCGATTAAAGCTTCGGTTGCAACGTCGCCGATTTCGATTAAAGCATCAGTAGCCGTAATACAAACTTGAGGATTTTCATCATTTAATGCTTCAACCAGCGGTTCAACAACTTCTCTGCCGCCTAAACGACCTAAAGCTCTTGCTGCACGAACTCTAACATCAACATTTCTGTCTTCACGAAGTGATTCAATCAACGGAATTGTTGCGGAAACTTCACCGAGTTCACCTAAAGCTCTTGCTGCATATAAACGAACTGAACCGTTTCTGTCATTTTTTAATACATCGATTAATGGTTCAACAGCACTTGCGTCACCCATTTCGCCAAGTACTCTTGCTGCATTATATCTAACTTTTTCCGAATTACTTGTTCTTAAATCATTTAATAATTCATCAAAAGATTTCTTAGCTTGTTTCTTTCTAGAGTTTACACTTATTGTCATTCTTCCTCCGACAAAATCTTACTTACTTACCATTACATATATAAAAAATTTTTCTTTTCAATAATTGCTATTTATAAAATATTTATTACAAAATATTTAATAAATTATCCTTTCTTATAAAATGTAAATTTAACACTTTATCGAACTTTGTTTTGATATAATATCATATTTTTTCTTACATTTAAATAGTCTTTTGAATATTTTTACTTATTGTTTTTTAAATATTATGTCATATTAAATAATTATTTAAAAGTTCTATTTACAAAAATTTACAAAAATATATTTTTTTTATTGTATGATTATAGTATCTTGGTGAGGTTTTGCGTTCATGGTTCCTTTTTTTAATAATGTATCTTTATTTCTTACTGCAACAAGAGCATATTCGCTTCCAATATCTTTCATGTCCTGGCTGGTGCCTTTTGTTTTCGCTTTTTTATCCGGTGGAAATCTTATTTTAGGTGTGTTTTCACTCATCGGTATATTGATTTTGCATTTGGCTACAAATATTTTTGATGATACTGTTGATTATACGCGAGAGCAAAAATATATTTTATCAGGGAAAAAGGATAAATTTGATTTTCAAAGCGGAAAATGTTCTTGTATTTTTGAAGGAAAATTAAATTTAAAACAGTATTATGTTATTTCATTTGTTTTATTTTTCGTTTCTTTAATTTTTGCTTTATTTTTTATATATTTTTCGGGTTTGAAACTTTTATTTGTTCTTATACCTTGTGTATTTATTTGTCTTTTATATCCTGTTTTAGGATGTCTTGGACTTGGTGAAATTTTAGTTTCCATAGTTTTTTCTCCGTTAATATATTTAGGTGTATATTATGTAATGACGGGGCATTTTTCCAAAAATGTATTGCTGCTTTCTGTTGCTACAGGGCTTTTAGCAGTTGCAGTTTTACATAATCATATGCTTTTAGATTTTCCTTATGACTGTTCAAACAGAAAGATTACTCTATCTCGCTTACTTGGCAGTGAAAAAAGAGCTTGGCTGCTATTGCTTATTATTATCTTGTCATCATACGTATATTTATTGCTTTTGGTTGTGTTAAAGAAATTTTCTTTTTATTATTTGTTGCCGATATTGAGTTTTCCGCAGGCTTTGTATTTATTAAAAGTTATGTATAATTATGTAAAAAGACCTTCAAGAGATAATTTCTTGTATAACTTTAAATTACCTCAAAATTTGTTGACATCTTATACAATATTATTATGTATTTCAATAGTGACAGATAAATGTATATAGTAGAAAAAATAATAAAACTGTATAAAAAATTTAAATCGGAGCGGCAGACGTATTCCCCTCCTGAAAATCAAGACACATTGCAGCTCGAGGATATATTAACCTGTAAACATAACTTTATGCCGATTGATTCAACGGGTGAAATTTTAGCTTGCTCAAAATGCGGTTATGTTGTTAACAAAAAGCGTTTAAAAAAACGTTAATATGGTGTTCTTCTGAATAGTACGGTAAACTTATCATTGCCGTAATATAAAACCATGACTATATATTTTGAATCACTTTCAATATTTACTAAGGAATTAGGCGGTGTAGACCTCATGGAACTTTTTGCCGTATCATAAAACTTTTTTCTGACGCCCGATGCAAATTTTTGCCATTTAGTTTGTTTCATTTTAGGGGTGTTAGCTTCATAAAAGTTAAGCGGGGTAGCTTCTTTTTTTGCTGCAGGTATAATAAATTGGACTTTGCCTGCTTGTTTAAAAAGGACATAATATTTTCCGCCAAGTTCTCTTGGGGTTAAAGAATAATATCCGGGTTCAATTTTCATGTCTTTAAAATAAAGATTTGCGGATGTCCTGAACAGCGGATACGGCGACCAAGCATACATTATCATATCTTGATCTTCAAACGGATCTATATCATTATACAATTTTGATTGAAACGGTTCTGCAGCTTCGTATAGTGCATCGTAATCAGAGTTTGCGTATGCGTTTAATCCGATTATTAATAATAAAATTGTCAATATTTTCTTCATATCTATTATAATAATACATTTCATTCAATTATCAAGATAATTATATTTATGTTATTATTATTCAAGAGAGGAGAGGTTATGAAAACAGCTAATCAAAGTATAAAACCGATAACAACAAAAATAAATGATAACGGCAATCTAGAAATAGGAGGTTGTGATTTAGTTGAACTTGCGGATAAATTCGGAACTCCTCTATATGTTTTTGATGAAGCTACAATTCGTTCAATGACTTCAAGTTACAAAGACGCATTTAAAAATTATCCGAATATGAAAATGATGTTTGCCGCAAAGGCTTTTATGACAAAAGCAATATGTAAAATAATGCAGCAAGAAGGCTTTGGGCTTGATTTATGCTCCGGAGGTGAAATTTATACCGCTAAAACTTCGGGTTTTGACATGTCTAAAACTCTTTTTAACGGTAATAATAAATCTTATGATGATTTATTATTGGCTTTAGAGTCGGGAATAGGCACCATTTCCGTTGATAATTTTTTTGAACTTGCACTTTTAAACAGTATTGCTAAATCGAAAAACCAAACAGTGCGTATTCTTCTCAGAATTACCCCCGGCATTGAATGCCATACTCACGAGTACATTCAAACAGGACATTTGGATTCGAAATTCGGTTTTGATTTAACCCAGATTGATAATGCTGTTGAGTTGATTATTGATGAATATAAAAACTTAAATTTAGTGGGTTTGCATGCTCATATTGGTTCTCAAATATTTGAAAAGAAAGTATACTTTGATGAAGTTGATGTAATTTTTAAAGAAATAAAAAGAATATGGGATAAATATTCAATAGTTCTTCATGAAATAAATTTAGGCGGCGGATTGGGAATTAAATATACCGATAAAGATATGCCTATAAGTGTTTATGATATTGCTGATACTATTATAGAATCAATAAAAATACATTCCGAAAAGTACGGGCTTGATGAACCTACGGTATTTATAGAACCGGGAAGAAGTATAGTCGGAACATCCGGTATTACTTTATATACGGCAGGAAGTTCAAAACAAGTTCCTAACGGTAGAAAATATCAGGCGGTTGACGGCGGAATGTCCGATAACGCAAGACCCAGTTTGTATCAAGCTGAGTATACGGTTCAAATTGCAAATAAACCCGATTCTGTCGCAGACCAAAAAATAACAATTGCAGGTAAACATTGTGAGTCGGGTGATATTTTAGCAAAAGATATTATATTACCTGAAATAAATGAAGGTGATATTATTTGTTTCTATACTACAGGTGCATACGGGTATTCTATGTCAAGTAATTATAATCGTGTTTTAAAACCCGCTGCAGTACTTGTAAATAATGGAAAATCTGATATTATAATAAGTAGGCAGTCTTATGAACAATTATGTGAATCGGATGTAATTCCTGATAGCTTGAATTAGGTTGTAAATGATAGAAAAAATCTTAACTATATACGGTAATTTTTTTGGCAAGGCAGAGCTTGTTGATAATGGTGCGATTTTTTCGATAAAAGGCTGTATTCAAATTCTGCTCATTGTTTTTGTTATTGCGTATTTATATATGCGTTTTATTAAAAATACTCAAGCAGAAAAGTTAATCAGAGGAATTTTGTTCTTTGTAATTTTTGCTTGGGCGTTTTCTGCAGTTTTAATTGCTTTAGATTTTCAAATTTTAGGTCAAATAGCTCAATATCTTCTTACGGCAATATTATTCTCTTTGGTTGTTGTATTCCAACCTGAGTTAAGAAAATTGCTGGTTCATATCGGGCAAACTAAGTTTGTTGCAAAAAATTTCTTTTTCTTTAAAAAAGATAATAACGAGCAGAAAACAAATGTTGTAAAAGAAATTACCGAAGCAGTCAAGTATTGCAGCAGAGTTAAAAGAGGTGCTTTAATTGTTATTCAAAAGGCAGAAGATAAATCTTTTTATAATGAAGTTGGTACTGCAATAAATGCAGATATATCTGCCGAATTAATATTAACAATATTTTTTCCTAATACTCCTTTGCATGACGGTGCAATGGTTGTATATAATGATAAAATTTTAGCGGCAGGTGTTTTGCTTCCTTTAACGGAAGACCCAAAATTAAGTTGGAGATACGGTACTCGACACAGAGCTGCAATCGGAGCCAGTGAAATATCTGATTCTACTTGTATTGTTGTTTCGGAAGAAACAGGCGATATATCAATTGCCATTGACGGTATTTTAAGAAAATATGAAGATATTACTGCATTTAAAGATGATTTAGAAAAAATATTAGGTTCGAGTGAGCCTGAAAAAATTGAAAATATATTTATGCATAATTTATTGAAGTTAAGAAAGAAATAATATGAACTCCATAGAAGTAATTGAAAAAGAAAAAGTATTTGCAGTATTAAGAAACACACAGCCTGAAGAAACAAAAAATATAATAAGAGCTTTAACGGACGGGGGAATAAAAGTTATTGAACTGGTTATAGAAACACCTGAAACAGTTAAAGTTATTCGGGATATAACTAATGAACCCAATCGCCCGCTTATTATGGCGGGTGGAATTATTACTCAAAGGCAAGCTCAAATTGCTATTGATTCGGGTGCTGATGTTATTGTTTCTCCTGTTTTTCAAATGAATTTAGTAAGGCTGTGTAAAAGTCAAAAAATACCTTTAATAATGACAGCAACTACGCCAAATGAAGCATATTCGGCTTGGAAAGCAAGAACTCAGTTAATTAAAATATCTCCGGCTAATCCGATGGGCGGGGCTGAATATATTGAAGATATTTTAAGACCTATGAAATTTATTAATATTATTGCGGCGGGAAGTATTAAAATTGATGATATTCAGGCTTATTTATCAGCCGGGGCTAAAGCTGTCGGTATAGGCAGAGCTTTATATAAAAATCTTTCTTATTCTGAAATTACTCAAAAAGCTATTCTTGCATGTAAAAATGCACAATCTGTTTAAAATATTATAGGGGATATGATGACTAAACTTATTTTTGAAAAATCTGAAAAGAATGTAAATGGTGTAAATCTTACAATTAATGATGTAAATATTGATTTTATTGATAAAAAATATCTTTCGGATAATGATTGTTCTATTCTGCCTGAAGTGTCTGAACTTGAGGTTATGCGTCATTATAAAGAACTTTCAGATAAAAATTTTTGTATTGAAAAAGGTTTTTATCCGTTGGGTTCATGTACTATGAAATATAATCCAAAAGTCAATGAAATGCTTGCCGCTCTTGAAGGTTTTTGTGAGTTACACCCGTTGCAGGATGATGATGATTGTCAAGGTGCTTTAAAATTAATGTTTAATTTGCAAGAGGCTTTAAAAACAATAAGCGGAATGGATGCTGTTACACTGCAGCCTGCGGCAGGTGCTCATGGTGAGCTAACGGGAATGATGATAGTTAAGAAATATTTTGAGTCGATTAATCAACCGAGAAAAAATGTTATTATACCTGATTCTGCCCATGGAACTAATCCTGCAAGTGCTGCAATGTGCGGGTTCAATATTGTTGAAATTAAATCGAACGAAAAAGGTCAGGTTGATATTGAAGCACTTAAAGCTGTTTTAGACGATAATACGGCAGCCATTATGCTTACCAACCCAAATACATTGGGATTATTTGAAGAAAATATATTGGAGATTTCAAAACTTGTTCATAATGCAGGCGGTTTATTGTACTATGACGGTGCAAATATGAATGCAATTATGGGACATACTAATCCTAAATTAATGGGGTTTGATATTGTTCATATGAATTTACATAAAACATTTTCGACTCCTCATGGCGGCGGCGGTCCCGGAGCCGGACCTGTTGGTGTTGTTGATAAATTAAAAGAGTTTTTACCTGTTCCGATTGTTGATTTTGACGGTAAAAAATATTACAGAAAATTTGATTTAAAAAATTCTATCGGAAAAGTTAAGGCATTTTATGCTAATTTTTCAGTACTGGTAAAAGCATATGCGTATATACTTATGATGGGCAGCGAGTTAAAAGATGTAAGCTCTTATGCTGTTTTAAATGCAAATTATATGATGCACAAGTTAAAAGATTATTATTTGTTGCCTTATGCTTCAAAATGTATGCATGAATTTGTATTGTCAGGTGATTGGCAAAAACAAGACGGGGTTAATACTTTAGCTATTGCAAAAAGATTAATGGATTCTAACTTCCATCCGCCAACAGTATATTTCCCTTTAATTGTTCATGAAGCTATTATGATTGAGCCTACGGAATCAGAATCTAAACATAGACTTGATGAATTTATCAATGTTATGATTGACATTGCTAAGGAAGTTAAATCTAATCCTCAAGAGGTTTTAAATCATCCTTTGAATACTCCGGTAAAGAAAGTAGATGAAACTCTTGCGGCAAGAAAACCTGATTTGGCTTATAAATTTCATATTGAGAGTGATATATAGCAGATATGAAATATTTAGATAAATGTAAATATTTTATTTTTATTTTTATATTTAACTTATCTATTTTTGTAGGATTATTTTTCTTGTTGGAATATTCTATATACAAGGTATATCATAATATTGAATCTAAGATTTTTTTTAATGTTAATGATGAGAAATTTAAATATACTATTAAATACCCTGATAAAATTTATTATCTTAAAGATTTTTTTAATAAAAATAATTTAATTGATATTCGTGAAGAATTCGGTAGAAACCCTGACGGTCTTGAATATAAAAATAAAACTCCGATAATTATTTTTGGGTGTTCTTTTGCTTATGGTGCATATTTAAAGTATGATCAAACTTTTAGTTATAAATTAGCTCATTTACTAAAGAGACCTGTGTTTAACAGATCTTTTCGCGGTGAAAGTTTTGAATTCATGTATTATCAAGTTGCTGATAAAATTAATTCTTCTTTTTTCTTCAATGATGTTCCGCCATCTGATGAAGTTATTTATATTCTTATTCCCGATCATTTTAGACGGTCATTTGTTTTTATTGATAATATTTGCGGTACTTCGCAAAGATTACATTATTCGTATAAAAATAAAACTTTTTATCTTGAAAATTACAACAATAAATTTTTTAATCTTCTAAAATCTTTTTATATTACTAAGCTTTTAAATAATTTATATGTAAATAAATATCTTTTTAGCGATAAAAATATTGATAAAGTTACGGATATTGTATTGCAATACTTTATTTATACAAGAAAAATTCTTCAAGAGCGTTGGAATAAAGATATAAGATTTACTGTTATTTTTTATTGCGTAAATAATAATAAACATGCAATGTCTCTTAGAAAAAAACTGGAAAAAAATAATTTTATTGTAATTGATACAAATGAACTGACAGATGAAAATTTATATTCAGAAAAGTATCTGGCAGATGATGGTGCACATCCTTCAGAGAAAGCTTGGGAGTTGCTAACTCCGCTAATAATTAAAAGATTAAACTTAAAATAATTAATTTTTAGTCTATAATACAATGCAAGCTGTAAAAAATAGATTTTTGTTAAAATTATTGTGCAGTAAATTTTTGTTTTAATTTACCTGTAAATTTTGTATAATAATTTTATGAACTATATTGGTATACAACAAAGCATTTATAATAACGGTGTTGAAAATTTAGGTTTTTTATATCTTCATTTTCCATTACTGTATCTGACTAATTGTCAATTACTTATACAAATTTATGCGGATGCTTGCTATTATGTACCAAAATTGCTTGGCATATCAAAAAAGGTTTATATAAAAAAAATTGATAACTTGGTAATAGAATATACTAATCAAACAAGAAAATTAATTCATTTAACGGCATTTCAAAAATTTAATAATGATAAATTTTTGAAAAGAATTAAAAAAATTATTGATATTATTTATATAAAACTGCCTATATTCATTGAGGAGATGGAAAGATTAATTAAAAATGAGCAAAAAATTCCATTTCGATTAATTAAAAAAATATACAAAATGTTATTTGTTTTAATTGCGATAAATGACTTAAATTTTGTAATAGAAACAGCATTAAACAATTATGTTAATGTTCAAAATGATAAAGATAAAATCTTAGAATTTATAGGTAAAAATAACTTTTCACACTTTAAATTTTATTCAGATAATAAAAATGCTTTAAATGAAAATTCATCGTTTCAAGATTATCAAAATTTTTGTTGGAACATAGGGTTTCTTGAAAATAAAACAGGTGATATATCA
>CANRMD010000018.1 GCA_947631645.1 Candidatus Gastranaerophilales bacterium | reverse complement strand
AATTAAAGTCAATACATTTTGTCGGCTTGCTGCTCCCTCGGGTTCGCTTCGCTCCACCCTGCGGAATTTCGCCTCTTGAAATTCCTTTCGCTTCAGCCTGTCGTTCCTTCGCTTCGCTGTCGTCACTTCGGCTTCCGCTTTACCGGATTTCATCCGTACGGAATTTCGCCTCTTGAAATTCCTGTTCGCACAAGCCCTGCAACCTCGCTTCAAAAACCTTTCAGTTTTTTCCTCTCGGTCGGCTTGCTGCTCCCTCGGGTTCGCTTCGCTCCACCCTGCGGAATTTCGCTACATCATGCCGCCCATTCCGCCCATGCCGGACATATCAGGCATTGCAGGTGCTGCTTTCTTTTCCGGTATATCAACAACAGCAGCTTCTGTCGTCAACAGCATACCAGCTACTGATACCGCATTTTGTAGTGCACTTCTTGTAACTTTTGCAGGATCTACAATACCTGATGCTATCATATCTACATATTTATTAGTCATAGCATCATAGCCTTCGTTTGTAGAAAGTTTTTTAACGGTTTCAACAACAACTTCACCTTTAACGCCTGCATTATCAGCTATTTGTTTTAAAGGAATATATAATGATTCAAGTAAAATTCTAAAGCCTACTTTTTCATCATCCGTTGTATAGTTTACTGTATTAATAGCTTTTTCAAGATCTTGCATTACTCTGATAAGAGCAACGCCGCCGCCGGGAACTATACCTTCTTCTTTTGCAGCTCTTGTTGCATTTAATGCATCTTCAATTCTTAATTTTCTTTCTTTTAACTCAACTTCAGATGCCGCACCAACTTCAATAACAGCTACACCGCCTGAAAGTTTTGCTAATCTTTCTTGTAATTTTTCCTTATCGTATTCGCTGTCAGATGTTTCTATTTGACGTTTAATTAATTTAACTCTGTCTTCAATAGCACGTTTTGTATCATCTCCGACAACTATAGTTGTATCATCTTTTGTAACAGTAACACGTTTAGCTTGACCTAACATTTGAACAGTTACATTTTCTAATTTAATACCTAATTCTTCTGTAAATAATTGACCGCCCGTTAAGATAGCAATATCTTCAAGCATAGCTTTTCTTCTGTCGCCAAATCCCGGGGCTTTAACAGCTACTGCTCTTAATACTTTTCTCATTGTATTAACAACTAATGTAGCCAAAGCTTCACCTTCTATATCTTCTGCAATAATTAAAAGTGAACGGCCGTCTCTTGCAACTTGTTCAAGAATAGGTACCAAATCAGCGATTAAGTTAATTTTTTTGTTTACACAGAGTACATATGCATCTTCTAAAACAGCTTCCATTCTTTCAGGATCTGTTACAAAATATGGTGATATATAGCCCTTGTCAAATTGCATACCTTCTACAACTTTTAAGTTTGTACCTGTTGATTTTGATTCTTCAACCGTAATAACACCGTCATGCCCGACTTTTTCCATAGCTTCAGCTACTAAAGTACCAACTTCTTCATTATTACCTGCGGATATTGTAGCAACTTGAGCCAATTTTTCTTTTGAATCAACGCTTTGTGCCATTTTTTTAATGGTTTCAATAGCAATATTAACGGCTTTATCCATACCGCGTTTCATGCACATAGGATTAGCTCCCGCCGTTAAGTTTCTTACTCCTTCTCTAACTATAGCTTGTGCTAATACTGATGCGGTTGTGGTTCCGTCACCGGCTACATCGTTTGTTTTTGAAGAAACTTCTTTTAATAATTGAGCGCCTGAATTTTCTAATGGGTCTTCCAGTTCTATTTCTTTTGCAATAGTTACACCGTCATTAACAATTTGAGGTGCACCAAATTTTTTTTCTAATATAACGTTACGACCTTTTGGTCCTAAGGTAACTTTTACCGCATCAGCAACGGCATCAATACCTCTTAACAAGCCTTTACGTGCTTCTTCATCAAATATAATTTTTTTAGCCATTTTGTCCTCTCCTATTTTTCAATAACGCCTAAAACATCTGATACAGACATTATTTTTAATGTTTCATCCGAAACTTTTACATCAGTACCGGCATATTTAGCAAAAAGAACGATTTCTCCAACTTTAACATCCATTGGTTCTCTGTCGCCCTTTTCATTAACTTTTCCCTGTCCTACTGCAATTACTTCACCTTTTTGTGATTTTTCTTTTGCACTGTCAGGTATAAATATTCCGCCTGATGTTTGTTCAGCGTCTTCAATAACTTTGATAACAATTTTGTCGCCTAATGGTCTTATTGTCATAATATCCTCCTTTATGTCTACTTATTTCTTTTATACAATCGTTTTTTCATTTTCGTTAAAATATTAATGAAAAATTAATTATTTAATATTTTATTTTTAGTTTATTCAAATAACCAATCACAGCAAATATTAACAAACTTTTCTCTATCTTGAATAAATAAATCTTCGGCATGACAGCCGTTTTTAAATAATTCAAACCGTTTATCACATACAGCTTTTTCATACAGACTTTGTGTATGCCAGCTGCAAACAGTCGGGTCTTTTTCTCCCGCTAAAAACAAAGTAGGTGCTTTGACTTTTTGTATTATATCTACGGAATTTACTTTTTTACTTTTTATAACAGACGGTCTTATTGAAAACCACCTTTTTAACTCACATTTTTGTAAAGTAGGTATCCATGCTTCTTTTTTCCACATTTGATTTTCAATTTTATCAAAAGCCGCAGGAGCACTGATTGCAATAATTTTTTTTACATAATTTCTTTTTGTGGCAGCTTCAATTACTATCGCCGCACCAAGTGAAAAGCCCATTAAATATATATTCTTATATGTTTTATGTGCATAATCCATTACAGTCAGAATATCTAATATTTCACATCTGGTAAAAGTATAAAAACCGCTGCTTCTGCCATGTCCTCTAAAATCCATTGCGATAATATCCGAATATTTACTGAATACTTCGCTCATTTCTTTAAAAGATTTGCTATCCTTTGTCATAAACCATCCGGGAGCAAGTATTATCACTTTATCAAAGCCGTTATTATAATAATTAACCGCAATTTTTATTTTATCTTTTGTAATAAGTTTTAATTCTTCCATTGCTTTTTACCTTATTATCATTAATGTTTTAACATAAACATAAAATTCACTCATTACATTTTGTTACAAATTGCAATTAAAAATTAAAGTTTCAAAAAAAATATTCCGAATAAAAAAATATAAAGACAAATAGGAAATAAAATTTATGTTCAATAAAATTGTTGTACCGACAAGTAATATATCAGAAGGTGTGGAATTTTTATTAAGAGGAGCAAAAAAACGCCGTTCTATGGCAATTGCAAGCGTCAGACAGTTAAATACGAATTTAGGAGCTAACTTAAGACTTGTTTCAGTTAAATAGTTAAAAGAGAGTTGTATTAAAAAAAAACCGCTTATTTGCGGTTTTTTTTGTGCTTCATTTTATTATTTACTTTTAACTCTTCGTCATTATCAATTGTTTTCGGCTTATTTATTATTATTAAAATTTCATTTTGTCCGGCCATTTTTAAATTATTTCGTGCAATTGACTCTAAAATTTGCTCTGAATTGAAATTTTCAATTTCTGATTTTAATTGTCTGTTTTTATCGTATTCCTCATCGCGTTTATTCTCTAAACCCTTTATTTTTGATACAAAGTTAATATTTTTATTAATATTCTGCATAGAACTTACAAAAAGCTCAATTATACAAATAATTAACACGATAGTAAGAAGAGAATACTGAATTTTCTTCTTTTTTTTGTCTTTATTAAAATTATTATTTAAATTAGTTTCAGGCATAATAAAAAATTATACTCTATAAAAATAAGTTAGACAAATTTATATTCTAAAAGTAGTAGATAACTTCAACCTTTGTTTAATATTTGAAGTATCTGAATACTGATTAGAAGCATTTAGTTCTATTTCAAGATTATTATTACTTTTTATAGGTTTATAAGATATAGCAAGTTCATCTTGATTGGTATTTTGTGAAACATTACGGATAAACCGCGTTTTTAAAGACAAAGAATCAGTTAATTGATATTCCGGAATAAAATACAAACTCGTATCAACATTATCAGCATTGGTATATCTGCTTTGACCTATCTGGACATTAAGTTTTAAGCGTTTAAAAGAATATTCTCCGAACAGTCCGCCCGTTGATTTATTATTATTAAACATTTCATTTGCAAATATCCCGCCTCCTACACTGATTTTACCCGAATTTTTCGGCAAACACACAGGAGTGGAAGATAAAAGTGCACCGCCTGATGATGAATGATTATATGACGAAGCAAAAGACCCCAAAGATGCGTTAAATTTACCGCCTTTATATGTTAGAACAGAACCCGTATTATATGTTGATTCATTAGTCCTCACAAATAGTAAAGACGGACCTAAAGAATCAAATAAATAAGTTTGACCTAAAGAAGCCGTTACGTTAGAAGAAACTTTTGCACTCAATTTTTGTGAATTTACAACGGAAGGTATTGGTGCCATATGTCGTGAATCACTAAAAACTGCATGAGAAAATGCTTTATTTGAATCCCATATCATATTCTCGGTTTTTATCTGCTGCTCAATTTTATACTGAGTTTCATTTACTTTTAAACTGAATAATCTTGTTGAATTTACACTGTCTAAAGTAGTGTCATCAGCCTCATCAAGTCTTAACTCTACTGCATTATGTTCATATCTTTTAGCAATATCCGTTATTGCATCTTCTTCAAAGTTATCATCTTCTTCAGTTTTAATTTCCGCATCTTGAATATCATTTATTTCAAATGTTTTAGAGTATCTTCCTATATCAATAAAACTCTGAGAGTTAACGTCCGAGTCCGTATTTTTTGAATAACACATATTAATTCCAAGCAAATACAAGTATATTAATAAAATAATCTTCTTCATAATATAATTTTGGGTTAAAATCTTGATTAATTCAATCGACTAAATAAATTATACCGAAAAAGTATATAAAATATTAAGAAATATTAACAAAATTTTTTTAGCAATTTTTTGTTGATATATTTGACTTTCAGGATGTTTTAAATTTATTTTTTTTAAAAAAAAGTATATATTTTAAAATTAACTAGCAAAAAATTTTCTGAACATGGTTTAGAATATAATGCGAAATAAACACGGAGATGAAAATGACAGAAATAAACAACAATATCCCTAATTTTGGACATAAAATCGAAAAAATAAACAAAGAAGCACAAACACCTGAACATAAAATTAGTGATAAAAAAGGCTCAAAAACATCAACAGAATATGTAGCAGATACAGGAGTACTTGGTCGTTCTCAAGTAAAACCGGGAAAAGGGGCTGACATTGCAAGAAGTGTTGATGAAGCTGTTGCTCTGGCAAAAAATCATTCCGGAATATTATATTCTTGCGATAAATGTTTCACTAGATTATATAAAATGTATTTAGCTGAAGGAATGACCGAATCTGATGCTTATATAAAGGCATTAATGGCAGAAGAAGAATTTATGGATATTGCACAGCATCATTGCAGCCATTAATAAAATATTGATAACTTAATACAATAGTGCTAATATATTTTCATTATTTTAAATGAAAGTATTATATGAAAAAATTACAGCCTATTGAAGCTAAAGACAGAATAATTCTTGCACTCGACGTAGATAATGTAGAAGAAGTTATAAAATACGTCGATTTGTTACGTGATTATGTAGGATATTTTAAAGTAGGACTTCCGTTTCTTACCTCTTGCGGTATTGATACCATAAAATTAATAAGAGAACATGGCGGAAAAGTTTATTTTGACGGAAAATTCCAAGATATACCTAATGCTGTTGCAACCGCAAGCATAAATTTATTAAAAAAAGGAATAGATTTTTTTAATATTAGTGCAACAGGCGGTTCAAAAATGATGTCTAATACCGTTGAAAACTGTAATTCTTTTGCCAAGAAAAATAATATAGAACCGCCCGTAATTCTTGCCGTAACTTTACTTTCCAGCTTCGGACAAAAAACTTTGACAGAAGAACTGGGGGTTGATGTTAATATTTCAAATTACGTTTTAAAATTATCAGAACTTGCAAAGAATGCCGGAGTATCGGGAGTTATCGCACCTGATACTGATGCAGCACAGATAAAAAAAGAACTTGGAGATGATTTTATCGTTGTATGCCCTGCGGTAAGACCCACTTGGGCTATTGTTAACGACCAAATCAGAATTGTAACACCGTCTGATGCAATAAAATCAGGATGTGATTATATAATTATCGGCAGACCAATTACTCACGCACAAGACCCTGTTGCCGCAGCAAAACTTATTATTGCGGAAATTGAAGACGCACTTAAAAACAAAGAGGAATAATATGATTATTGGGGTAGTAAAAGAAATTAAACCCGAAGAAAATCGAGTAGGGATGACTCCTTTAGGGGTTAAAATTCTTACCGATAAAGGACATAAAGTTCTTATACAAAAAAATGCAGGTTTTGGAAGCGGATACACTGATGATGAATATAAACAGCAAGGTGCTCTTATTATTGATAATGCTGAAGAAATATATTCCCAATCTGACATGATTGTTAAAGTTAAAGAACCGCAGCCAAGTGAATATAAATTTTTAAAGAAAAATCAAATACTTATTACGTATTTGCATCTTGCGGTTGAAAGAGTTCTTACTAAAGAATTATTAGATAAAAAAATTACGGCAATTGCCTATGAAACAATAGAAACAAGCGATAAAAAACTTCCGTTACTTATACCAATGAGCGAAATAGCCGGAAGAATGTCTGTTCAAATAGCTGCTAATTTGTTAGAAAACAGAAATAATGGTTCAGGAATATTATTAAGCGGAGTGGCAGGTGTTCCTGCCGGTAAAATTTTAATAGTCGGGGCGGGTTCTGTAGGTATTAATGCCGCTAAAATAGCCGTAGGTATTGGTGCTAATGTCAGTATTGCCGATATAGATACTCAAAAATTAAGAATTGCGGAAGAAAAATTCGGTTCAAAAATTAAAACATATATTTCAACCGAAGATAATTTAAAATCACTTGTTGCGGCTTCTGATGTTGTTATAGGTGCCGTTCTTATTCCGGGGCACAAAGCACCTTGTCTTATTACGGAAGATATGGTAAAAAGTATGCACAAAGGTTCTGTCATAATTGATGTATGTATCGACCAAGGCGGTATAGTTGAAACTATGGACAGAATTACCACTCATAAAAACCCGACTTACGAAAAATACGGAGTAACTCACTATTGTGTTGCGAACATGCCCGGGAGCGTAGCTAAAACGGCAACTCTAGCTCTTACTAACGAAACAATTAAGTACGTACTTAAAATAGCTCAAAACGGACTTATTGATTCATTTAAACAAGATTCCTCCTTAGCAAAGGGAGTTAATACCTATAAAGGTAAATTAACAAACAAAGGTGTAGCGGAAGCCTTAAATCTTGATTATACCGAACTTCCGAGTCTTATCGGTTTTTAGGTATTAAATCACAACACATTTGACATGCATTAAACACTTTAGATGCATATAAGTTTTTACGAAAACACTTATATTTAACCGTATTTATTGCTTCTTTTAACGGCATTTCTTTTAAATTTGCAACTTTATATGATAAACAAGGGTATATATCACCTTTAGGGGTTATATAAAGACTTGTCATTGGTATTTTGCAAGGTTTATACAAATCTTTAACGGGTGGGGATGTACCTGCGGAAGTAAATATTTTTTCTATTGTATCAATTGCACCCGTAGAATTGAACCTTGGAGCATATCTTAATATTGTTTTTGATTTTTTTTGCAAACTTTCAAGCTCTTTATATACTTCTTTAAAATGCTCCAAATCAAAATACAACTCCGGCGGATATTCTTTTAAATAAAAATCTTCGCTAAAATCATCATATAGTATTGAATTTTGTCTTAACGGCTGCTTTCTTATAAATGTAAGTGAAAAGAATTGTGCATTTAAACGCATCGCTTCTTTGTACAATTTTGGCAAATCGTCTAAATTATTCTCCAGTACGCATGTTTTTATATCCAGCATGGGAGAAGATTTTTTATTGCGTTTTAAATTAAATAATTCCAAGTTATTTATAACTTTATCCCATAAATGAGGGAAATTTCTTATTTCATCATGTTTATTACCATAAGCATCTAAAGAAACGGATAATAACAATAATTTATGTTTTATAAAAGAATTAATTACATCTTCATTTAAAGCAATACCGTTTGATATAACAGTTACTTTTCTGAATTTTTCCGATGCCTTTTCATATATTTTTATAAAATCCTCTTTTATAAGAACTTCACCGGCACAAAAAGTAATTAAAGAAAACGGCGGAAGCTGATTTATAATATTAAACCACTCTTGAGTAGTTAATTCTTCAATATTTCTTTCTCCCGTAATATAGCAAAACGGGCATCGTAAATTACAGCGATAAGTTAGTTCCAATATATATCTCATAGGCATTTTTATTTTACCCGTAGATTTGTTATAAACTAAAGAAGCATATGTATCACGTACAAAATCAAATAAATAACTGTAATTTATTGCCATAATATTTACCTAGTCTTATTATACAGTTAAAAATAATATTAACAAATTGTTACAAAAAATTATAAAAAAAAGCAATTAATTCCGAAAAAAAAACTTTATATAAATGTAGCGAGGAATAAAATATGGCAATTGGTGCAAGAGATAAAATAGACAGAGAATTAGTCAGAAAATATGCAAAACTAAAAATGGACAATCCTGAAACTACCAAATTGGTTGATTCTCAAAAAATGTTATCCGCAATGAATGATTACGCAGCAATGCAAAAAAGTATGATGGACATGAATATGAAATTAAAAAATATTTGTTCAAGCGTAACTTCCAAATCAGCCGTATATATGAAAATAACATTTAATCCTCCGAAACCGAGAAGACAATAATTTAAAAAAATAAATAAATTTACAAAATGGTTAACTTTTAATTACAATAAAAAAGTTAATCATTTTTGTATACGGATAATATGAAAAAAATAATACTTGCATCAACTTCTCCGAGAAGAAAAGAACTTTTAACAAAAACAGGAATAAAATTTGAAATAAAATCTCCTGATTATGATGAAAACATTTTGCACAAGCACTTCAGCTACAATCTAATAGAAACGGTAGCTTTGAAAAAAGGCTTATCTGTTGCAGAAATGGTACACGAACCTGCTGTTATAATAAGTGCTGACACTGCGGTTATTTATAATGACATTATACTCGGAAAACCAAAAGACTATAACGATGCTTTAAATATACTAACTTCTCTAAGCGGTAATACGCATATTGTCGTAACCTCCGTCTGTGTTATTGATAATGAAAAAAATAAAAAAATCATTAAATCAGATACAAGTGAAGTTACTTTTAATAAAATGTCAAAAGAAGAAATAACAAATTATATAAAAGAATTTTCACCGTTTGATAAAGCTGGAGCCTACGGAATACAAGAGTTAAAAAAAGAATATATAAAAGAAATAAAAGGAGAATACGATAATATAGTGGGACTTCCTACAAAAATGTTAATAAATATGCTGGAAGAAATAAATTTATTGTAAAATATAAAGTGGAGTTAAGAAGGAGAAGAAAATGCATAGCTTAGAGCTTGTAAAAAATAAAATAAGAAGCATAAAAGATTTTCCCGTAAAAGGAATAATATTTAGAGATATAACTACTGCAATCAAAGATAAAGATGCACTTAAAATGATGATAGATTTTTTAACAGAAAAGTTTAAAAATCAAGGGATTGACTATGTTGCAGTAATTGAATCCCGAGGTTTTATATTCGGAAGTGCACTTGCATATAATATAGGAGCAGGCTGTATTTTAATCAGAAAACCGGGTAAACTTCCTGCAGAAACAATCAGCGAAGAATATGCTCTTGAATACGGAACAGACAAGCTCGAAATTCATAAAGACGCAATTGAACAAGGCAAAAACGTAATAGTTATAGATGATTTACTTGCTACGGGCGGAACGGTAAATGCTGCTTGTAAATTACTTAAAAAAGCCGGTGCAAATGTAAAAGCGGCTGCATTTATTATTGAATTGTCCGATTTAAACGGAAGAAAAAATCTTCCCTCGGATATTGATATTGTATCTATGGTTACGTATTAAACGGGAAAATAATAAATGGCTGATGAGAATAAACAATTTGAAGCCAGCCAGCAAAAGCTGCAAAAGGCAAGAAAAGAAGGACAGGTTGTCAAATCAAAAGATTTTTCAACCGCTCTTGCTCTTTTGGTTATGTTTATTACAATCATAAAAATTTCACCTTTTATTTGGAATCAAATAACTATATTATTTGTGTATTTGTATGATAAAATTCCAGAAAAGCACTTGGAAGATATCGGTTACACACATTTATTCACAGCAATAATTATACCTACAGTATTAATCATAGGTCCAATACTGATTTTAGCCGCGTTTATAGCAATACTTGGTGATTTTATACAGGTAGGCCCCTTGGTTACTACAAAACCGCTGGAACCAAAACTTGATAAACTAAACCCTACAAAATATTTTAAAAACCTTATATCTCCTAAAACCGCATTTGATTTGGTAAAAAATATACTAAAAGTAGTACTTTTAGGGATTATAGGCTGGATGGTTTATAAATCTCATTTAGAAGCAATAATAGCACTTGCCAGCATCGAAAACAGTTTTGCAATAATGAAAGAATTCGGTTCTATACTGATAGACTTCATAATGAAAGCAGGAATAGCCTTTTTAATAATAGCGGCAGCAGATTACGGAATAACGAGATGGAAATTTCTGCAAGATCAAAAAATGTCTTTTAAAGAAGTAAAAGATGAATATAAAAACTCGGAAGGCGACCCTAATGTAAAAGCCGCATTAAGGCAACGACGTCAGCAAATGTTACAGCAAAAGATGATGGATTCAGTGCCTGATGCAGATTTTGTTGTATCAAATCCGACTCATATTGCCTGTGCTTTAAAATACGATTCAACAAAAATGGAATCACCTCAATTACTTGCAAAAGGCAGTGAATTATTTGCTAAAAAAATTATCGAGATAGCTCGTGAACACTCAATCCCGGTAATAGAAAACCCGCCTGTTGCAAGAGCTATTTACAGAATGGTCGAAATTAACGCTTCTATTCCGCCCGAACTTTATAAAGCAGTAGCTGAAATATTGATTTTTGTTTATAATTTGCGAAATACTCAAAAAGGTAGTAATATAAAGTAGAAGACTTATAGACTGTAAAAATGCATACAAAAATTAAAGATTATATAGAAATAATTGAAAAAGTCGCTAAGGTTGAACATAGGCGTATTCCGTCGCATATGGTGGATTATGATGAGCTGGTCAGTATTGGCATTATTGCCATTCAAATAATGATTAAAGATAAAACCGAAGAGCAGCTTCAAAAATACAATAATGCCTATATCGCAACAGCTGTAAGATGGGCAATTAGAAATGAATTGAGAAACCGATATAAATGGTATACTCTAAAACATAATAGTAATGAAGAAACAGATTATTCTTCATCCCAAGATGATGTAACAGATAACGGTGATGATGACTCTTCAACAGGACCGATGATAACGCCGGGAAAAGTCAGAGAAGCTATCTATGAAACAATTCTTTCTATTGACAGTTTAGCGGCTGCTGCCTCTGATAACGATTCTCCGTTTGATTTTATAAAAGACCCTGCGGCTTTACCCGATGAAAAAGCAGAAATATCCGAACTGGGCAGAGTTATAAGAGAAGCCATCTCTAAATTGCCTCAAAAAGAAAGAATTATTATTGAATACAGATTTTACAGAAATATGCAAGTAAAAGAAATCGCAGAACAAGTTGGTCTGTCGTCTTCAAGAATTACAAGAATTATACAATCCTCTTTAAATACGGTCAGAGAATATTTAAATAAAAAAGACCATTATGAATATTAAACTTCAAATACAGAGTGAAGTTTTTCTCTAATTTCGTTTGAATCCATTTCTTGACTATATTCATTAATTTCAAGAGCAGATTGATATGCTTTTGCCGCTTCAATATTTTTTCCTTGACGCTGAAATACTCTTGCTAAATTAAAATAAGCCATTGCATAATCTTCTTTTAATTCAATAGCTTTTTCAAAAAGTTTTTTTGCTTCTTTTAAATTACATATTCCGTCAAGGTAAATTACGCCTAAATTATTATAAGCGTTGTAATAATCGGGTTTTAAGCCTATAGCTTTATGATATGCAATAATAGCTTCTTCAATATAATTTTTCTGCCACAATGCCATGGCACATTTATTATATGTTTGAGCATTCTTAGGATTTAATTTAATTGCTTCACAATAAGCTTTTATTGCACTGTCTAAATCTTCACATTCAGAGTATATATCACCCAAATCAACAAATGCATCGGAATTTGTTCCGTCAAGAATAATAGAAGTTTTTAATAAATCTAATGCTCCATCTACATCTTCAAAAGCGGAATAATATAATGAAGCAAGAGTTTGACAAACAATTGCAGTCCATTCGGGGTCAGGGTTTTTATTTATTGCAATTTTATAATGTTCTGCGGCTTCCTCATATTGTTCCGCACTAACAAGTGCATATGCAAGAGCATTATGATAAAAAGGATTTTCGGAATCTTCTTCTATAGCCATATTAAAAGCATTTATTGAACTTAAAATATTTTGTTTCTTTAAATATAAATGCCCCAGTTCATAATATATTTCGGCTTTTTTATCTTCAAGCTCTAAAAGTCTTGTATAACAATCTATAGCGGTATCTAAATCTTCTTCAATACAGAATTGAGAAATAGCCGCTACTTTATATAACATTTCCTTTGAATTCGGATTAGTTTCCAAAGCCTTTTTATATGCCTCAAATGCAACCGAAATTTCTTCATTTTTTATGTTAATATCACCGATTCTCTGATAAAAAAGCTCATTTTGACCCGTAGTATTTGCCGCAATATCGTATGCTTTTACAGCCAAGGAATAATTTTTTGTTTTTTCCATAAATTTTCCGACAGCATCATAAAACATAACAAATAAGTTTTTTGAAACATTTTTATACAGCATTTTAACGGAAGGATAATCCAACGCTATGCTAAGTCCACCTGAAAGCATATAATATATAGATTGAGATAAATCTTTTAAATTTATTTTAGTGTCACTCATTTTATCAAAATACATTGAAGCTAAAGACAATCTTGAACGTGCTGACTTTAAAGGATTTAATTTTATTGCTGCTTTAAGTTCTTTTTCAGCTTCTTCATAATTTTTTGCCATTTCAAGAAAATATGCGGCATATATTCTGGCATTATAATTAGACGGTGATATACTTATTGCAGACTTACATTGTTCTATAGCTCCCGTTAAATTTATTTCTCCTTTATCCCACAATAATGAAGCAAGTCTATAGTAGGCTTCAGAAATATTAGGATTATATTTTATTGCATCAATATAATTATCAACAGCGTTATCTAAGTCTGTTTTTTTCCCTTTTATAAGATACTGTTCATGAAACTTTCTTGCAAATTCCATACAACTTTGAGCCATAGAATTTATATCTTGTTTTTCTATTGAGTCAAATGAATTTGCTGTAATTTCATTAAACATTTAAAATCTTCCCCCGATATTTATATCATCTTATAAAATTCATGAAATTGGAATATTTTCCGCACAAAATACAGCATTTAGAGTAGATAAGTTTTGTTATATTTACTTAACAATTATGAGATAAAAGTCAATTTTCAATCTTCATATGTTTTATCAAAATAGAAAAAGAAAAGGAGTTAAGTATGATAGGAATAGGATTACCCACATATTATTCTAAATACGGTGCAGAATCTTTCCAAGAAAGAAATGAAGGCATTTTAACTTCTGTAGATAAAGACGGAAAAGATACATTTAACAAGAAATATAAGAAAAAACAAGATCCCACAAACGGGTTATTATTAGGGATAACAACTTTAATAGGCGGTTTAGTCATATTCAAAAACAAAAAAGCAATCCCCGGATTAATTAAATCAGTTAAAACCACTGCTAAAAAATTCTATAGTAAATTAACTCTTCCAAGTCTTGCCACGGTAAAAACAAAAGCTAAACAAGCGGGTAAATTTATTATGAACCTATTTACAAAAAAACCTTAAAATAAATTATGCAAAATTATAATTCTAAACAATTCGGAGATATATTTAGCTTGTTCCCCAAATATGAACTGGAACAAGCTAAATGTACGTCAATACCCGCATCAATAAAAGTATCAAGTGCACTTGAAGACAAAGTTGATATTTCAAGAAAAGGTACAAAAGCCAGAAAAATTATATTCGGTTCCACACTTGCAACTACTATTGTAAGTGCGGGTTTAGTTGGATTGTTTTTTGCAAAAGGGCTTCATGGCAGTATTTTTAAGCGATTTTCAAATTATACGGATAAACTTTCGAGAGAAATTCAAGACTCTGAATCAACAAAAACACTGTCAAAAAAAATCGGACTTTATACAAAAAAAGGAATTAAAAAAGTTATAGATACGATGCAAGCAGCATCTAATTTTACTGCAATAAAGGACTCTGCGAGCGATGCAGCACTCAGAACAACAAAAGCCGGCACTAAATTCGCCGAAGGTTCAAAATCAGGTTTTAAAAAAGTTGTAGACTCAACTCTCGGCAAAAAATACCATACCGTCGATATAGGAATAAGCGATTTAACTTCGCTTTTAAAACAATACAACATTAAAAATCTGTCAAATTTAAGTGAAGCACAAAAATTAGAGCAAATAAGTATAAAAGGAGTTTCAAAACCATTAGGCGAATGGATAAAAATTTTATCCGAACAAACCCAAAAACTTGAAACCTCCTACGCTCAAGGTTTTAGTTTAGGAGCAAGAAGATTAAGAGCACAAAAAAGAACAAAATTATTATCGGGAATTTCTCAAAAAGTCAGAGGAAAGTTTTTCTCAAAAAAAGGACTTTTTGATATTAAAAATTATAAGACATATGTTACAGAAGATGTATCAAAATCAGCACAAAAAGAACTGCAAGACGATATAATTAAAGCAAGAAAACAAGTAACAAATAACATTCAACAAGTATATGACGGATTAAAAAATCGATTAAAAGGTTTTTCTCAAGTTATAAAACCTGATGATACTGCTTCTATAAAAACACTCGGTACATTAACAGAAAAACTTGATGCTTTTAAAAATTGTTCCGGCAAAAATGAAGTTCAAGCAAGAGAAAAAATATCCTCTGAATTATCTTCACTCATTAATGAAACTTTAAATTCATTAAAATCAAATTCATTATACACCCCCGAAGAACAAGCAGCACTTACTAAACATTTAAAAGGAATAACAAATTCACTAATGTCTGTAAGTGAAAGTAAAAAAGGTGCTCTTGAAGAAATAATGACAATACTAAAAGGCCTAAACGGTTCTAAATTACTTTCCGATAAGGATATGAAAGAATATGCATCATTATCAAAAAAAATAAGTAAAGGTTTAACTAAAGCCAGTGAACTTGAAATAGGTGAATATTTCTTAAAACAGGCGGAATTAGAAGTGGGTTCCGCCCCGACTGATGTACTTTCCGTACTGTTCCCGATAGGAGTCGGAGCATATTCCATTGCAAAAGGAGATAATAAAGAAGAAAAAATATCAGCGACTTTGACAACATGTATTCCTCTTGTAGGCACATTTGCAACATTTGTATACGGTACGACAAAGATGTTATCGGGAGCTAAAAACCTTGCATTTTCACTTATTTCCGGAATAGTTTTATCTAAAATCGGCAATTATTGCGATAAACTCTATAAAAAATATAAATCATCAGGTTCGGTTGTAAAAGTAGCACAAGAAGAATACAATAAATTCTGGACTGAAATAACACCAAAATATGCAAGCGGCATAAAAGTTGAAGATAAATAATCACTCATTTAATTGAGTTAAATTATTAATAATAATATTAAAATAAAGATATGAAAAAGATTTTGTCTTTAATATTAATATCATTGCTTATTAATACAAGCGTATATGCCGTGGAATTTGATACTTCCATAGATGAGTCCATAAGAAAAAATTATAAAGTGGAAGAAAATGACTTGCCCGAATTACCCAAATCAATCCCTACAGCAGATATAGAAGAAGTTCCGCCTCTGCCTGCAGTATCAAAAGCAACAGGTAAAACATACACTTTAAAAAGCGGAAGCAAAGTAAATTTAATACTGCGTAATAAATTATCCGATTGGAGTCCGAAAGGGACATATATATCCTTTAGCTCATCAAACCCTGTTATGACAAAAGAGGGATACACAATTCCATCAGGCACAATATTTAAAGGCAGAGTAACAGACTCACACAGACCTCAAATAACAGGGAACGGCGGTCTTATTGAACTTTGCGTTGATGAAATTCATTTAAACGGTGTTATGTCAAAGATTGATACAAAAATAGCACTTGCAAATTCAAAAAGAGTATTCCGCTCTGATATAAAAGGACAGCGTAAATTCTGGAAAAATTGTGCAAAAGTGACAAAACCGGGTCGAAAAGCATTTAAAGCAACCAGTGGTGCCGCTCATGATATGGCTTCAATACCAATAATTAATTTACTATCTCCCGTAATTTGGATAGTTGGCGGAGTAGTTTACATTGTTAATGCCGCTTTTTCACCTGTCGTATCCGTTTTTTGTAAAGGCGGTTCCGTTTCACTGCCCGCCGGTACTAAATTTCAAATTAAAATTTCCGATGATGTAAAAATAAAAGGATAGTTTTTATTGTCGATAAACTGTTTTTCTCTATTGTCTTTTAATGTTAAAATTTAAATCCGAATACTACCCGAACATTAAATATATTTTGTTTTTATTATTTTCAAAGTCTTTTTTTGTCAACTCAAAAAAATAATCATAATCATTTTCACTAACAATTTTTGCACCCCAAATTTTATGAAAACGTACCACTTTTTTATTTGCTTTCCTTACATCAAAACAATTTTTATTAAACCCAAGAACATTAAAAGCATATTCTTTCATAAGTATTTCACCTTCAAGAGTTTCTTGACTTGTTGCTCCATAAACCATCAACCAGCTTCCGCCCGTAAACTTATCATCTTCTACATCATAAATTCTAATTGTTCCCAGCGGTATATGTTTTTTATTCTCAATAATAAAATACCATTCATTGTCTTTTTTTAAATAATTTTTAATATACTCCTTTTGTTTTTCAACATTATATTCTGTTTTGTGAAGAAAACGTGATTTCTTTTCATCGCAGCGAAGTTTTAGAATAAATTCCGCATCTTCAACCGTAACCTCACGAAGATTAACATATTTACCCTTTAATTTTTCTTCTGAAAGTAATTTTGCCATTAAAATGCACCTCCATCCATAATGTAATTTTGTCCGGTAATCCACCTTGCTTCATCAGATAAAAGAAATGCCGTCATATTTGCAAGATCAGATGGTTTGCCAATACCTAAAGGAAAATCTTCAATATTTGTACCTATATTTTCTTCGGTTTTATAATACATAGGAGTTTCCACATATGCAGGTGAAATTGAATTTACCCTTACTCCTTTTGGTGTAAGTTCCTTACTTATACTCTTCATAGATGCAATCAGTGCCGCCTTTGATGCGGCATAAATTGTTTGACCTCTGTCGGGATATACTGCTGCTATTGATGAAATAAACACGATAGAAGAATTTATTGTCCGATTTCTTTTATCAGCAAATCCCTTCGCTAAAAAAATCGGAACAAAATAATTAATGTTAAATACATCTTTGCTGTTTTTTTCTTCTATAAATTGTAAAGGTTTTGGATTGACGACTCCTGCACAACAGATTAATCCTTTTAGTTTACCGTATTTTTCTTTTAAATTTTTAACATAATCCGGTAATCTTTCAATATTTTCCGTTAAATCTTTTGGTTCAATGAAAACATTTTGGGGAAATTTTGAATTGTTTTTTGTTTTCTCCAATTTTTCAACAGAACGTGCAACGGCAATTATGCTTGCACCGAGTTCATTAAGCTTTTGTGCAATTGACTGTCCTATTCCTGAACTTGCACCGGTTACAAGAAAAATATCTTCTTTATTAAATTTAATCATCTATATTCCTGCCTTTTTTGCAAGATCGTCAATAGTTTTAATTTTTCTGAAATCATTAAAAGTTATTTTAACTTCAAAATCTGAATCTAAAAAAGCAACCGTAGCTAATTTAGACAACGAATCCCATTCTGTTAATGAATCTAATTCCATATCTAATTTTAATTCTTCATCCGTTTGCAAAATATCTTTCATCTTTTCCAGAAATTCACTTTTGTTCATTATATAATCTCCTTTTTTATCGGTGAAATACTGCTGATTGAGCAAAAAATTGTTTTTTGTTTTTTAGGTTTTATGAATTCGATATAATGTAATAATTTATTTCATTCCTCCCTCCTATAGATTTGAGGTTGAATACAAATTGTGTTTTCAAAATCCATAATACAAGCACCCCAGGAAAGACCAATACCATAGCCTTGCATAAGAACCTTTTTAGTCTCTCTAAATTTATCGTATAATTCGGAACATATTGCAGATGGAATAGAGGCTGAATTTTGATTTCCGTATTTTTCAAAAACTCTGCTCGGGGCTTTTTCGAAAGGAATATTTAATTTTTTTAAAATTGTTTCAACAATATAAACATTTGCCTGATGTAAAACAAAATAATCAATATTTTCTTTTGTATTACCTGAAAATTCAAGAATTTCATTAAGTAATTTCGGTTGTTCCGTTAATGTAAAATTAAATATTTCAAGACCATTCATATAAAAATTTTCTTGATTTCGTACATTACCGTCTTTATCAGGTATATCTTTTCTTGTTTCTTCCGTTGACGGAACTCTATATGCACCTGCCGGTTGTAACATACTGTTTATTCCTTTTCCGTCAGATTTCAATATAAAATATGATTCTTTTGCATTTTCATCATAATCAATAATTGCAGCACTTCCTGTATCGCAAAATAAAGGCGTTACCGTTCTATCTTTTGGATTAGTCAATTTACTCAAAGTATCACCGGTGAGCAATAAAATTCTTTTTAACCCGCTATTTAACATTGAGGCAGAAATGAAAAGTCCGTAAACAAACCCTGAACATCCAAACTCCAAATCAACAGAAAGTGTTTCTTTTGAAAAACCCAAATTTCGATGTATAACATGGGCATTACCGGGCATATAATAATCAGGAGTTTGTGTCGCAAAAACTATTCCGTCTATGGAATTTTTATCTATTCCTAATTTACTGATGAGAATTTTTGCCGCCTGTTCACATAAATCAGCAGTTGTTGTTTGAAAGTTAGTTGTATATCTTGTGTCAAAACCTATCATTTTTTTTAACTTTGCAAGTTGAACAGTATCGTTATTATAAAAATGAGGCTCATTTTCAAATTTTACTTCATTTTCTCCAAGTACAACAGACATACCTTTTATTTTTATATTTTTTATTTTTGCATTTGCCATTTTATTTTTACTCCTTTAATTGAACAAACTCTACTAGCATCATGTTTTGTAAGACAATAAAACATATTTTTTCAAAATAAGAGGCTTTTGTAATAGGGATAATCACTTTTACCCCCCCCCATTGTTTCAATCAAGTATTTCAAATCTTGTTCAATATTTTTTGTTTCATAAGCAATATGATATAATTTATTTCCTTTTAAGATGTGATTTTTTAACGGATTATCTTCGGTTATTCCTTCCAGCAGTTCTAAACAAGGTTGATTATCCGCTTTTATAAATAAACCTCTTATTTTTTGACCGTGGTCTTCAAAGATTTCACTGTATTTATAATATCCAAGCCTTTGAAAAACCTTGAATTCTTTTTCTATACTGCGTGTTGCCACACCGATGTGATGAAATTTCAGATTTTCAGACACTTTTACTCGCTTTACTATGTTTAAGTTTTTTCTTAAATAAATTTTTATTAGTTTTTATTTATTTATAAATTCACGATATATGTTATTTCACATAAGTTACCTCTTTAATATCCAAACCGTAAGTTTCAAGGTCTTTTGTTAATTGCTTTATAATTATTCCCTTATCCTGCAACACTTCACCGGTATAAGATGATAACCAGGACAATGCAGGAATATTACGCGGGCCTTTTTTATAATTTATTAATATTTTATTTGATGTTTTTAAATAATTTATTGAAATTTGAAGCATTTTTGTGATTACAATATCCTCTATATTTCTACCTAATGCTCTGCAAGAAAAAGTTAATTCATCCACATATAAATCCGTATTGTTTTTCTTTGCTATAAGTATTGCAATTATTCCGCTGTCAGATAATTTGTCAGACATTTTAGCGGTTACAATACATGTATTTGAAAAATTTAATAATTTTTCTGTTTCGGTTAAATTGTATCTTTTGTAGGATAAAATAAATTGATTTGTTTTGTTTAAAAGTTCTGAAATTCTGTTTATATTATTTTTGTCATTTAATGTTAATTCAATTTTAATTTCCAGTTTTTTAAAATATTCACTTTTGGAAAGTGTTTTAGAAATTTCTTTTCTTTGTTTATTTAATTGTATATCTTTTGAACGAATCAAATCTTCATTTGAAACGTTTTTTTTCATTAAACAAGGATACAAATCTAAAATTCTTAATGTTTTTTCTTCTTCTGTAGTGATAATTGTATGAATGTCGTTTATAAACGCTTTTACATTTTCAACTTCGGCAATATTGTCATCAATAAACAGTATTGAATCAGTACTTATATTTAATTCTTTTGCAATTTCAATTATATTATCTGATTTTTTATTCCAGTTTGCTTTTATGGATGTAAAATCATTCCAATTTAAAATAAAATCATCTCTTAAAGTAAAAAGTTTTTTAACATCACTCTCTTCATTTTTTGAACATAGGCACAGAAGAAACCCTTTATTTTTTAAATCTTTTAATTTTTTCTGTAAGTTATTATAAGGACAGACATTTTTAATTCCGTCCTCAGCAATAATTCCCTTATATAAAGTATTATCTAAATCTAAAACTATTGCTTTTAAAGCAGGTTTTAAAATTGAAGGAATAATTTTTAATCCCAAATACTGTGCAATATACAAACAAGCTTTATTTGATAACCTTGTTCCTGATAAGTCTTCCTTTGAAGTATCAAACGCTTTATTACCTAAAGAATTTATCACTTGATTAATATTTACTATTGTCAAATCTTTGGTAGTAAAATATTTTTCTTCTATTTCACTGCCTATATAAGCAAGTAAAATTGGAGAACTGATTTTGTTTCTTAATTCCTCTACTTTTTCTGCAATAAATTTATTCAATAAATTTTCATTATATCTGTTTAAATCAAGCCATAAAATATGTAAATCAGCTTCGATTAAATCATTACAGGTTAAACTGTCATCGTAACTGCTATATTCTATATATGCTTCAATATCTGAATAATTTAAAAAAGCATTAAGAACATTTCCTGTCATTTCAAATGAATGGTTACGACGAACAAATATTTTTTTATTTATTTTCATTTTCTTTTTTTCGGTCAAAATTTTTAATCTTGAAATATCTTTATCAAATAAAAGCACATCAACTCCCTATATAAGTTTTTTTATTTCATCCGCTAAAAGTTTATATGAAGTTAAATTTGGAATATCTTCTATCGGGAAACTGATACCTAATTCTTCTTCAAGTGTTGTAATAATTTCTATATGTTTCATAGAATCCCAAACTTCACAATTCATCATTGAAATATCACTGTTTATCTCAACATTTTGTCCTAATAATACAGATAAGATTTCTGCTAATTTTTCTTTATTTTTCATTAATTACCTCGTTTAAAAATATTTCAACAATTACCTATACTTTAATTTTCGCTTTTCATATTTTTGTATTTTACATATTTAAACTCATAATTTTTAATTAAAATGAGTTTAAATTAATATTAAATGATTTAAACTCATTTTTCAAGTTTTTAATGATTACAATTTGGTTCATTTTTATCACTGAAACATATAACATAAAGTAGAGGATGAACAATGAACAAAAAAGAATTATTAGGTAAAAGAATAAGGGAATTAAGAAAACGAAAAGGCATTAATCAGGAAAAACTTGCCGAATTAATAAATGTTGATCCGACTACGATAAGTAACATTGAAAACGGAAAAAATTATCCCTCTCTTATAAATCTTGAAAATTTGTTAGAAGTTCTGGGTTGTTCATTTATTGATGCTTTTGATTTTGAGCATAAAAATAGTAATAAAGATTTATTAGTACAAATTAACACAAAATTAAAAAATAATCCTGACAGAATAGAAGATTTTTATAAAATTGTAACGGCATTAACAAAATAATATCATAATTTAAAAAAATATTTAATCTAGTGTTGTTACTACGTATCATGTACGCATAAAAGCTCGCTAAACTCATTCAAAGCTTGCATGTTTTGAACTTTTCAAACCTGCGAATTTTTTCGGACAAAAAGTAAACACCGCAACGGAGTGTGAAAAGACTTGCAATAAGCAAGCTTAAAGTTGCGACACAAGATAAAATTTGACAGATTAAAAACTTAACCTGCATATAAAAGATTATTTGCAAACCGTTTGTTTTTATATTAACCTTAAATAAGTTTGAAAGGGAAATATTATGTTACGAGCAGGAATTGTAGGACTCCCGAATGTAGGAAAATCAACTTTATTTAACGCACTTACATCATCAAAAAATGCACAAAGCGAAAACTATCCGTTTTGCACAATTGAACCAAATGTAGGTGTAGTTAATGTTCCTGATGAACGTTTATATATATTAAAAGATTTGGTAAAAACAAATGTTGTAATACCTACAGCGATTGAATTTGTTGATATTGCAGGGCTTGTAAAAGGTGCAAGCAAAGGTGAAGGTTTGGGAAATCAATTTTTGCACAACATAAGAGAAGTTGATGCGATTATTCAGGTTGTAAGATGCTTTGATGATGAAAATACAATCCATGTTTCAGGCAAAGTTAACCCTATAGATGATATTGAAACAATTAATACAGAACTTGCACTGGCTGATATGGCATCTATAGAAAAAAGACTTGAAAGACTCACTAAACAAGTAAAAAGCGGAGATAAACAAGCAAACCTTGAATATAAAGTTTTATCAAAACTCAATGATTTACTTTCTGATGCTTCATTTATAAACATAGAGGAACATTTCCAAGAAGAAGAACTTGAATGTGCAAGAAATTCTCAATTAATGTGTATAAAACCCGTTATATATGCAGCTAACGTTAGTGAAGGAGATTTAGCAACAGGTAACGCTTATGTGGATAAAGTGAAAGAATACGCAAAAAACCACGGGGCTGATGTTGTTGTAATTTCCGCTAAAATTGAAGCCGAACTTGTTGATTTATCGGAAGAAGAAGCCAAAGCATATTTAAAAGACCTCGGAGTCGAAAATTCAGGTATAGAAAGAATGATAAAATCAGTATACAAACTTCTGAATTTAACTACATTCATAACTGCAGGCGAAAAAGAAGTAAGAGCTTGGACGGTTAAAGCCGGCTCAAAAGCTCCAAAAGCAGCCGGAGTTATTCATACTGATTTTGAAAAAGGCTTTATCAGGGCTGAAGTTACAAGTTATAAAGATTTTGTTGAATCAGGTTCATATGCAGCCGCAAGAGATAAAGGCTTAACAAGACTTGAGGGAAAAGATTACATTATACAAGACGGAGATTTAGTTCACTTTAGATTCAACTTGTAATATTTTTTAACTTATTATTTACCCTAAAAAATCACTATGGTAATATAACCTCAAAGTTAATAAGAGGAAATTTAGGTGAAATTCCTAAACCGGACCACGGCCGTTACAGTCGGAATGCTCCATGGATTATTGTTCGTGTATCCGAATAATAATTAATTTTTGGAGTCCTTACAATTAACAAGTAAGGATTATTTATGTCATCGCCAATATCAGCACAATCAAATTCAAGAGCAGGATTATGTCCCCACGGACTGCCGCCGTCCGCTTGCCCGATATGTTCGGGAGGAGCTATGGGCGGAGCAAGAATGAAAGATTCCGCGGCTACTAAGCCTAAACCCATTTCTAACCAATGGTCATACATGAAATGTTATGCCGCAGGGCTTGCTATAAAAGCTCAACACGCAAGAGCCGAAAATGCTAAAACCGCTTTTGAAAAAGAATTAGAATTTGCTAAACAACTTAATAAAAATATTGAAAACTTAGCTCAAAAAATTCAAAATACCATTCAAAATATAAAAGATATAGCTCCGAAAATTATCACCTCAACTATACAAATTGCAGCAAATATATTTATTAATATAATTTCTGTTTTACCTAAAATTATTGAGAAAATTGCTCAACTGCAACAAGATATAAAAACCTTCATTCAGCAAACCGCAGAAAAAATCGTTTCAATTTTAGGTGAAATTAAAAATTTTATAGAAATAAAAATTCTAAAAAACATAAAAAGAAGTTTAAAGAAAATTTTCGCTTTCTTCCATATCAATATAGAAGATGAAAATTACAAAAATGACGAAACACTTGCAATCTTTAAATCAAGAGAAATAAAAAAATACATAGTAAAAATTTTTTCAAAAATAAAGAAACGGAATGAAAATGAATCTGACAGCATTAAAAGTAATCAAAGCTAAACAAACAGTTACAAAAACAAATACGCCGGAAATAAATTCGACGCTTAAAGGGGTATTAATTAATACTCACGTAAAAAATAACGAGAAATCAATATCTTTTGACGATATACAAGATTCTCTGCTAATGCATGCTCCAACCTATACAACAAAAACAACATTAAAAAATGAAGAAGCAAAAGAAAGTTCCTTTAACATAAATAAAGCATTAAAACCACTTCTTGCGGCAACAGCATTAATAGTTGGCGGCTGTTTTGCAATGAGTGCAATATTAAAAAAATCATCACAAAATTTACTTACAACAAGAAGTTTTGAACAACTGCCCGATTTGGCTGTTAACATGAATATAAAAGAAGAACCGCAGTTTGCAATATATAGAGCAATTAGGGATCCTAATTTCCGTAATATTATGGGAGCTGCCGCAATTTTTATTATGAGCGGAATTACTATCGGTTGTAAAAATTTTGTAGACGGAGCTAAAGAAATCTGGTTAAAAAAGCAATCTGCAGATATTGAAAGGGAATTACAAGAAAATTTAATTGAGGTTGAAACAAACTCCTTTTCCGGAAAACTTGACGTCGTTAATAATATGCTTACAGAGAACGTAAAATTTTTTGATAAACTTCTTAATAAAAAATCCGATACAAAATCAAACATATTCTCCGAATTTATTTCATTTAAAGGAACAAAAAAAGAAGAGGATAGTGCTCAAAAACAAAAAAATATTAAAAATATTAAATATACGGCTTTAATTCTCGGAGTTATATTAGGAGCAATAGCACTGGGCAAATTCAGCATTTCCAATATTAAGAAAACAGCAAAATTCAGTGAAGAATTTGCAAACGGCTTTGCAGAAAAAACAATTGACGCTATTAATAAAATGAGTGAGTCCGCAAAGAAAGAAGATATTCCGACAATTACGGAACTGTTTAAATCTATTTGTGCAAAGCCTGAATTTATTAAAACAACTTGCAAAAAATATAACTTAACCGAAAACGAAATTTCCTCTATAATAAGTGCAGTGGAAGAATCAAAAAAGACAATTTTCGCTGATGCTCCGACCGCACTTGGAGGTATTCCGAAAAAAATTCAGTACTATTGCTACATTGATGAAAACAGAGGTCATTTATATAACTGGATATTAAATCCTGAAAATAAATTCACAAAATATATTTTCGGAGCTTTTACAATTTCAAGTGCAATAGGATATCTGTTTAAACAAGGTATGGATGCATTAAAAGAAATGACTGTATTAAGAGAAAACGCAAAAACAGAATTAAATCTGAGGAAAAGATTAGTTGATGTAGAAATTGAAAACTTTAAGTCAAAAAAACAAAGTGCAATTAACCCGTTATTGGAACAATTTGAAAAAGAAGCACTTCAAGGAACAAAATCAAAAGAAGAATTAAAACAGCTCGCTGATAATATATTAATGGAAACCAAAAACGGTCCCCCATACGTTTATACATAAGGAGAATAATATGATTAACCCGATAATCCAACAAAACATATCACAATTAGGACAAGGTGTAACATTTCCTAATCAAACAAAAAATTTTTGTACATATAACGAACAACGAACAACCTCCTTAGTTAATGCAAAAGAAGAAGCCTTGCCGTATATTGATACATTTTTAAAAACGGCAAATACTGAAGAACAAGTTCTTGATGCACTCCAAGTGTTAGATAAAATGCTTGATAAAGGTGTAAAAGGCATTGATAAAATGTATCCTTCACTATCAAGATTTAACGACATGGCTTCTCCGAACATTCAAGTAATGCTTGCCGGAATATACAGAAAAACTCTTGTGCCTGATGCGTTTGGACCGTTAATAAAAATGATGATACGTCAATCTTTAACTCCGAATTCTCCGTATTTTGACCCCACTGAAGAAATCGGAGGGGCTATTTTAGAATATCTTAAATGCCAAGCTTCTATTAATAAACCTTTTATAAATCAATAAGAACTGTTTATCTGTTCTATAATACTTTCCGAATCAGCTTCATTTTGCTCTTTTTCAGATAATTTTTTATCTTTAAACAAATATTTATACCCGGCATTTTCAAGTTCTTCGGTATTATCAGGATGATCTTCGGAATCATATTGATTTAACTTATCCGCAACAACTTTAGATGAGGGGTTTATTTGTGCACAAATCTGATAATACAATCTTGCATTTTCAACATCAGCAAGCTTTTCATAACATTGAGCCGTTTTTAAATTTGTTTCAAAGTCCATTAATAATCCTGAAGCTAACGCAAGTTTATAATATTCTATAGCGGTGGAATATTCCTGAAAATTATAGAAGAAATCAGCCATTTCTCTTTGTAATTTAGGATCAGCAGGGTTTGTATTATATGCCATCAAAAGATACAATTTTGCATCGCCTCTATCTTGAATAAATTGTGCAACTTTAGATAAGCCCAACAAAACTCTTATATCAGAAGGATTATTTTCATACGCCTCGCGGAAAATATCTCTTGCTTTATTAATGTACTCATAACTTTCATCTTTTATTTGAGCCAATTTTGCTTTTTTTATAAGCTGCTCACCTTTTGATACATCGTCAGCCAGTACCTGACTTTGCAGCAAAATTATAATAAAAATATAAACAAACAGATTTCTTAAAACTTTATTCATACTTAAATTATAACAATATTTAAAAAAAAAGGCATCGATTTGATGCCTTTTTTATATTCAAAAATCTTTTTAAAAATCTTTCCAGTCAGTTTTATTAAAGTTAATATCACGATTATAGAAAGTCAAATCAGTATACATTGTAGGAGCGACGTAGGAATAAATTCTTTTAAAAATGTTAGAAGGAGTCTTAGGTTCACTGTAAGGTTCTCTGTAGACATCTTCAGTCATTACATCCAACATTTTTTTCATATCCGTTGAATAACCCGTATTTAACAAAAATTGTTCCGATTTCATATATTGATTATCAACATAAGCATTTGCCCCAGTTGCAGCCAAAGCTAAAATAACCATTGTTAAAATTATATTCTTTTTCATGTAATCAAATCCTCACATTCTTATTACATGATATATTATTTTTTTTGAGAATGCAATATTTATACATTCTCCATTTGAATGATATTTATAAATTCATCAATAAGTTTTTCTTCACTAACGCGAGAAATTATTTCACCTTTTTTGAATATATATCCTTCTTTTATTCCGCCTGCGATACCATAATCAGCGTGCTTAGCCTCCCCGGGGCCGTTTACCGCACACCCCATAACCGCAACAGTAATCGGTTTTGGGAAATTTTCCAAACGTTTTTCAACTTCTTTTGCAAGTTTAATTAAATCTATTTGAGTTCTTCCGCAAGTAGGGCAAGAGATAAAGTTTACGCCATGTTCTCTTAATCCGAGTGATTTTAAAATCATAAATCCTGTTTTTACTTCTTCAACAGGGTTATCTGTCAAAGACACTCTTATTGTATCTCCGATACCTTCAGCCAGCAGAGTCCCAATTCCAACGGCTGATTTTACAATTCCGCCCGCATATGTACCCGCTTCCGTAACTCCGAGATGAAGCGGATATTCAACTTTTTGGGCTATAAGTCTATAAGCATCAATTGTAGTAAGGACATCACTTGATTTTAAAGAAATTTTAATTTTATCAAAATTATTATCTTCTAAAATCTTAATATGTCTTAATGCACTTTCAACCATTTTTTCGGATAAGGGAATGTCTTTTTCCTGTAAATCTTTTTCAAGAGAACCGGCATTTATGCCTATTCTAATAGGAACATTATTGGTTTTTGCAAGAGCAACTACCTTTTTTGTATGTTCTTCTTTTCCGATATTTCCGGGGTTAATTCTAAGTGCGTCAATTCCGTTTTCAATACATTTTATAGCCAATCTGTAGTCAAAATGTATATCGGCAATTAACGGAAGCGGAGATTTTTTTTTGATTTCTCTTACGGCATCTGCCGCATCAGGGTTTAAAATAGCCAATCTTACAAGCTCACAGCCTTGTTCATACATATTGTAAATTTGTTTTAAGGTGGCATCTATATCTCTTGTATCGGTATTTGTCATTGATTGAACCGAAATCGGAGCATTTCCGCCTATTTTTATATTCCCAATTTCTATTTGTTTTGAATTACGTCTTTGTATCATGATTTTTCTGTTCCTGTTATCATTATATTAGCATGAATAATTTTGGGATATAAAATGAAAATTGCAATAATATCTGATATACATGGCAATTTAGATGCACTTGATAGTGTTCTTAATGATATAAAAGAAGAGAAATGCAGCAAAATATTTTGTTTGGGAGATATTGTAATGGCAGGTCCCGAACCGATAAAAACATTATCTAAGATACATGACCTAGTGCAATCAAAAGATTTTTATATAATTCAAGGTAATACAGACAAGATGTTGTCTGTATTTTCTTTTGATACTTACAATAAAATACTAAAAACAAACGCGGTTATGGCAAGTGCATATCTTGCAGACAGCGAAATATTAAGTGATGAAGATAAAGAATTTTTAAAAAGTCTTCCTCCTCAAAAAGAAATTGAACTTTTAGGGATAAAAATATTACTGGTTCACGGTTCACCAAGAAAAAACGATGAAAATATTTATCCTGACATGACTATTGAACAAGTAGAAGAAATAATAAAAGATACTGATGCAAATGTAATTTTCTGCGGGCATACGCACATGCCATGCGGATATCAAACAAACAGCGAACAAACTGTTGTTAATGCAGGCTCAATCGGGCGTCCATTCAGTGAAACACCCGAGTCTTGCTATGCGATTTTAGATATTAATGAAAATAATTCGAGCTTTAACATTAAGCATAAATTTGTTAAATATGATGTAAAATCGGCAAGTAATAAAATACTTTTAAGGAAATTTGAAGGAGCGGATAAATTGGCAAAAATGCTTTTAAAAGCCACATCGAGATACCCCGAATAAAATAGAATACAAAATGTTACATTTTTGATTAATTTGTGGCAAAAAAATCTTTTATAATTTTTACAACTAACGGATAAACTCCAATTTCAAAAGGAAATATAATGAATATTATAACCCCAAACATCGGAAGTATAAAGAGACGAGAACGTTTCAAGGAATCAAATAAGGTTCCTCATTCTCCCAAACAAATTAGTTTTAAAGCAGACCCTAAAAGCCTTGTAAGTTTAGTTGATAAAAATGTTATGAATGTGTTCTCTCAGCATTACGGTAAAATTGGGGAAAGATTATTATTAAAAGCTGATAAACTTGTTAATACCTCAGAAATATTTAAAAAGAGCTCCCGTTTTGTAACAGACAAAGGGGCTCTTTCTATTCGTGATAAAAGTATAGTACAATCCGTTATTGAAAACGTTATATTTCCTTTTGTGAATTTGCCTTTATATGCAACAAGCTGGATATTTAAAAAACTGCAATCACTGCCGATAAAATCCGTTCAGAACTGGGCGGCAAAAGTATATAAAAACCCTGTTTTAAGATATCCGAGAAAATTAAATGAACTTGATGCAAGAACAGATCAAATAAAAGGTATTCTTGAAAAAACAAAAGAAGTTGTAACGAAGTTCGCAAAAGAAAGAAATGTTACTCCCGAATATTTATTTGAACAACTAAATAAAGCAGATGATACTCCCGAAGCAAAAAAACTTGTTTCCGACGCTAACGCATTTATAAAAGAAAACCTTTATAAAGTAAGCAACAAATTCTTTGATAAACACACAGGTAATTTTAATACCGCATACGAAAGACCTTTAAACAGAATTGTATCAGGTTTAGTTCCCGTTATGTTCCTAGCAAATGATGCTTACAACTTATCGGTATTATGCGGAGATAAAAAAGAAACTTCTGATAAAGAAGCGAAAGAAAGAGCAAAACAAGAAATATCAAGAGTATTTACAACCGCATATATTCAATTATTAACATTTGGTGCATTTACAAAACAAGTAAATACAATTCCTTGGTTTACGCCTTTGACCTCTGCTGCAACAGTTTTATTCTCTGAAATAACCTCAAGAAAACGTTTAGGAAAACCCATTTTCTTTGTATCAAAAGATAAAGCAAAAGAAATTAACAAGAAAAATAATTCAAAATCAGAAAAAACAGAAGAACCTAAGAAAGACACAACAGCTTCTTCTCCGATAAAACCACAGTTAAATACATATTTTGACTATAATGCAGCAACAAATTCAAAAGTATTTACAAGCTTTAAATCTTCAGTAACGGAACCCGAGAAAAAAGAAGAACCCAAGAAAGATGAACCTAAAAAAGCATTAATAAACGGAAAAACATTTAAAAATGCCGTATTAATTCTTATTGCATCAGGCTTTGCATTAAGCTTCCTCAAAAACAGTTCTTTAACAAAGAACTCAAAACCGGTTCAAGCAATAAAAAATATAGGAAACAAAATCAAAGAGAAAATATATAATCCGTTAGCATTTAAAGATTTTGAAATAACAGAAGAAAACTTCGGTAAAGTCATAAACAGTTTAAAAGAATCAGGCTGTAAAGAAGTAGCAGAAGGTCATGAATTTATAATGCAAAAATACGGCAAAACAACTGCTGATGGTGTAATAAAAATGTATAAATCATCACTTTCAGCATCTAAAATTCCTGAGGTTATACAATCTGCAATAGAAAGTATTAAGTCTAAGGATATTAACCTCAGTGATAAAGAATTTGCGGGACTAACGGAATCTATAAAGACAGCCATAAAAATGGAAGGTACATCCATTTCAGAAAAGAAATATGAAAATGTTGCGAAAAAAGCTGTTGAAATTATAAAAAACAGAAATGTAAATCTAAATGATAAACAAATTGAAGATGTAACTCAATCTATAGCTGAAGCTATAGCCCAAAGAGTCAAAGAAAGTCCGATACAAATTGAAACGAAAATAAAACCGTTTGTGGATATAGTAACAGAACCGTTTAAATTCATTATGTCAGCATTAAAACTGCCATATAAAATTACAAGTTCATTATTAAAATTAATGGTTTCTCCTGTAGAGAAAAAAGCACAACAAGCATTATTAGGCAAAACCGAATTAACAAAATTTGAAAAAGGTATACATAAAGCAGTAACCGAAATTTTTGGAGAAAACAATCCGAAAGCCGGAAAGATAAGCCAATCAATATTTGTTAATGCAATGGAACAACTTGAAAAACGTACGCTGCCATACAGAAAAGCCGAAGCAGCACTTTCTCAAGCAATTAAAAATGCAAGTTCCGAAAGTGAAATTCAAAAAGCAAAAGAATTACTTGATAAAGCTAAAAATGATTTATTAATATACGTAAACACAGCCGTAGAAAAATCATTCAACGGAGTAACTCAATCAAGTAATAAAAATACCGACTTGGCAATGATGTCAAAACTTGCATCATCAGCCGTAACATCAGCATTCCTTGTTGCTGATAATTACAATATGGTAATGTTAAAATCAAACGGCGAAGACAAAGAGGGTGCAAAAGAAAAAGCCAACGAACGTATTATTCAAAGATTAAGTGCTCTGTTCTATCAAACAATGTTAATAAACTGGTTTAATGCTACATTCAGAGCTACATATAACAGTTCACTTAAAGGCATGGCTGCAGTCGTAATTCCAAACACACTTACAACAGAAATATTAACAAGAAAATCTATCGGCATGCCAATCAGAAAGAAATCATTAAAAGAACTTGAAGAACTGGATGAAAAAAATGAAAACAGAAAAGGCTTTTTAGGTAAATATTTTAAATTTATGAGATTATTAACAGGTAAAAAACCTTTAAAAGCAAGATTACCGAAAACAAACACCCAAAGCACTACATCAGCAACTTCAATACCAATTTTAAATAATAAAACAACAACAAATCTTATAGAATTATTTTCTAACAAATAATAAACTATACAAAATCAATTTATATTGTAAAATATAAATAACGCTGATGTAGCTCAGTTGGTAGAGCAACTGATTCGTAATCAGTAGGTCAAGGGTTCGATTCCCTTCATCAGCTTATCTCTATCAACTTCACTAATATTTCATGTCCATTATATGTCCAATACAAATAATAATAATGAATATTGCAGCTGCAACATCATAGAACACGGTTTTGATGCTCAAATTGATTCAATTAACCTTTGCTGCCGAATAAGTAAAGAAAAACTTACTAATAAGTTAGTTTTAATACCTAATTATGACGGAAGAGAAATCATATGGGAGAATTTTTTTCAAATTACAGATAAACTAAGAGAATATCAAAAAAGCGGTAAAACCATACCTGAATGCGAAGGCTGTATTTATTTGGAAAATAAAAATTGGAATAATGAACATTACATAAGTACAATTAATATTAACAACTGGATTAAATGTAATGCTTTCTGTATATATTGTGACAGAAAATTTTACAGGAATAAAAAAGAATACAAGCTATATCCGTTAATAAAAAGTCTTATAGAAAATAATTATTTAAGAATGCCTGCGGATATTACAATCGCAGGCGGAGAACCTACCTTAACTTCAGATTTTGATAAAATATTAAAAATATTTATAAAAAATAAAATTAAACCTGTCAGGGTTCTTACAAATGCAATAAAATATAACAAAAACATTGAAAAAGGTTTAAAAGAGGGATTAGTGAATATTCTTGTTTCAGTTGATTCAGGGACAAGAGAAACATATAAAAAAATAAAACAAACAGACAAACATGATAAAGTCTGGGAAAATATAAAAAAATATACAAAAATACAAAAAGATAATTCTCTTGTACAAACAAAATATATTATTATACCTAATTACAATGACAATAAGAAAGAAATATATGAATTTATAAACAGGAATAAGGAATCAAATGTAAAGTCTTGCTGTATTGATGTCGAAATTGGTATATTCTGCAGATACAGTAATAGTAATCAGTTTATAAAAAGAATGTATGAACTTTTTGAATATGCAAAAGACGAAGCAAAAAATACCGATATAACAGTCAGCCCGTTTGATAGAATGCAAATTGTAATAAATAAATTAGAAAATATTTAAAAAAAGTATTTACAATAATATTTTTTTTGGTAATATAGAGATATAGATATTCCTCAGTAGCTCAATGGCAGAGCATTCGGCTGTTAACCGAAGGGTTGTAAGTTCGAGTCTTACCTGAGGAGTTTCTAAAACAAAGATAGGATAAGGGTTTCAGCGATTGGCAGAAATCTTTTTTTATGCCAATTTTTTCAAAATTTTGATTTTTCCCCCTTTTTTCCCGCCCCTGACAACTGATATTGAATGATAATAAATGAAATTATTATTGCTAAAAACATAAAACCGTAAATTTGCCTTGGGGGGGGGGTAAAAGTGGTATAATGATTTTGTTTACGAATTTAGGTGGTTTTTATGAGTGATGATAAAGAAAATATAGAGCAAGAAAAATTTAAAAATCAAAGTTGGTGGAAGAAGTTGTTGGGTTTAAACCCAACCTACAGCCTACAAGCTGTAAAAAATATAATAATCATTTTAATTATCATTTTAATAATTTTATTTGTTTTTGCTATAAAACAAAAAACTGAAAAAGTTGAGATTGTATATCAAAATTTTATTAAAAAGGCTAGTAATAATAAATTGTTTTATGTTGGTAAATTAAAATATTCAAGAACTAATTATAACGCAATATTAATTAACAACTCTAAAATTTTAGTTATAGGAGATGGTAAAAAAAATATATCTAAAAAAGCGGAGATATTTGATATTAATAAAAAACAAACAGTAAAGGTTTTAAATTTGAAAAATAGCCATTCAGATGACTTCTTATTAAAATTACCAAATAATAATATTTTAATTATAGGAAAATCAATTGAAGAAATAAATATAAAAACAAACACATCAAAACTTGTGATGTTACCAGATAAATCATATAAATATACAAAAGGATTTGCAGCAAATATTGATAACGATTCAGTATTATTATTATTGGGTAATACTGGAACAACTGATAATGATTTTACGAAAAAAAATCTACAAGAAAAAAAAATGTTCATATATAACTTAAAAAATACCAATATTGTTGAAATTAAAAATGAATTAGATACAAAATTTTCATTATTTTTTGAATATACGCAGAATCCTTTATTTAGTATTGGTAATGATTTGTTTTTTATTGATTGTAATTATAAAATACTTGAAAAAAATATGTTATCAAATTGTTCTATTAATATTTATGATAAAAAGCATCAATCCTTTAATAATTATTCAATTTTTCCATATAATGATACTTTTCTTAGCCTTCAGAAGTTGAACAATGAAGAAATCATTATAAGAACATTATCAAAAATAACAAAATACAATTTGAAAAATAATGAATACACTCAAATCTCAGATATTTCAAATGTTTTCTATCCAACTCGTTTTTTTTTACAATATGACAATAATAAGATTATTGCACTTGGAAATTTATTTCCTTATAGCAAAAATAAAAATTTTGAACGAACCCAGTTTTTGATAGATACAGAAGTTAATAAAATACTATCATATGAGTTAATAAATTTTAGTAATTATTATGATCATTCTTTTAAGTATGGAAGTTCTTTAAATCTAAATAATAATCAAATAATTTATATCGGTTTACTAGGTGGAAAGAATGTGTATAGCACAAATAAGTAGGAGGTAAGTAAAAATGACAATTTATAATACTGCTGATAATGTCAATGATTTTAAGAAAAAGGGAACAAATAATGATGATTTCTATTACATTGATAATGAAAAGGTTCAGATTATTGAAGTATGTAGGTTGGGTTTTAACCCAACAAAAAAGTATGTAGGTTGGGTTTTAACCCAACAAAAAAGAATGAAGAATATAAAACAAAATTAAAAACAGTGGCATAAAATAAATTTTTGATAAGTTAAATTGTGAAAATAATGGGCAAAGTTAGGATTTGATGATGAGTAATGATAAAGAAAATATAGAGCAAGAAAAGAAAAATAAGCAAAGTTGGTGGAAAAAGTATGTAGGTTGGGTTTTAACCCAACAAAAAAGAATGAAGTATGTAGGTTGGGTTTTAACCCAACAGAAAAGAATAGAGGATATAAAACAAAATTAAAAACAGTGGCATAAAATAAATTTTTGATAAGTTAAATTGTGAAAATAATGGGCAAAGTTAGGATTTGATGATGAGTAATGATAAAGAAAATATAGAGCAAGAAAAGAAAAATAAGCAAAGTTGGTGGAAGAAGTTGTTGGGTTTAAACCCAACCTACAGCCTTGACCTCTTTTGAGTAACCGCTTTTTTTATAATGCAATTCTTTTAATTTCTCTGCAATATTATTCCTAATTTCATTAGGTATTACAATAAGTATGTAGGTTGGGTTTTAACCCAACAGAAAAGAATAGGGGATATAAAACAAAATTAAAAATAGTGGCATAAAATAAATTTTTGATAAGTTAAATTGTGAAAATAATGGGCAAAGTTAGGATTTGATGATGAGTTACGAAAAAGAAAATAAAAAGTCAGAAAAGATAAATAAGCAGGGGTTGTGTAGAAATGTTGGGTTAAAACCCAACCTACAATCTTTGTGTCGTTATAGCAGATAAGATAGTTAGGAATTTGATGATGAGTGAAGATAAAGAGAATATAGAACAAGAAAAAGTTAATAAACAAAGTTTGTGGGAAAATGTTGGGTTAAAACCCAACCTACAATCTAGTTTATATAGATATATTAAATCATTTTTAGTTATTATAATGCTATTTTGTGCATTATGCTATAATAGTAAATCTTTTGCATTCGCTTTATTTGAAGATATTGGTGTAGATAAAGGAAAATGGGAAGTCGTAGAAACAGATCTAAC
>CANRMD010000017.1 GCA_947631645.1 Candidatus Gastranaerophilales bacterium | reverse complement strand
ACAATTATTACTTCCGTCGATACCTTGCATTTTAAGGAAGAATATTTAAAAAATGTTGAAATTTTTGAAATTAAAGACAATACCGTTTTTAAAACAAATTTTGACCTGTAATCAGAAATATTTTTACAAATAATAAAAGGGGAAAGATATAAAAACCTTTCCCCTTTTTATAATACAATCTAAAAGAATTAGAAATTTAATCCTGCTTCTCTTGCTGCATCTGCTAAAGCCGCAACACGTCCGTGGTATAAAAACCCTCCGCGGTCAAATACTACATCTTTAACACCTGCTTTTAAAGCTTTTTTTGCAATAGCTTCACCTACAGCTTTTGCACTTTCAATGTTTCCGCCATGAGTTAAATCTTTTCTCATGTCTTTATCTAATGATGAAGCGGATACTATTGTTACACCTTTTACGTCGTCGATAATTTGAGCATAAATATGTTTTGTGCTTCTGTATACTGCTAATCTCGGAGCTTCTGTTGTTCCCGCAAGTTTAGCTCTTAATCTTCTGTGTCTTTTTTGTGTTGCTTCTTTTTTGTTTGTTTGTTTAATCATTTTTCTTTCCTTTCACCCGAACCTTCTTACCTGTGTAAGGGTTCATTTTGGCAATTTTATATTTAGTTATACTTATTTATATTTAAGCCTATATATGAGCCCGCTCTGCGGGTCTTGGATTTTGCTTTCTCTCGGTGGTGCAGCGGCACCTTTCAAGTTGAATTTACTTATTATATTTAAGCCCAACTTGAAATCGACTCTGTCGGCTGTCTTGAAATTCTTTTCGCTCAAGCCTGTCGTTCGCTCACCTTTGGTTGTACTCACTTCGGCTTTCGCTAAGCGGATATTATCCGTACAGAATTTCGTTACTTCTTACCTGTCTTACCGGCTTTTCTTCTGATGTGTTCGCCTTCGTACTTAATACCTTTGCCTTTATAAACTTCAGGCGGTCTCTTGCTTCTTATTAATGCTGCAATATCACCTACTGCTTGTTTATTTGCACCTGATATTGTTATTTTTGTGTTTTGGTCAACAGCTATTTTTATTCCCTCAGGAGCAGGAATATCAATAGGATGTGAATAACCTAACGCCAAGTTTAAAGTGTTGCCTTGCATTTGAGCACGATAACCAACACCAACTATTTCAAGTTTCTTTGTAAAACCTGTTTTAACTCCGTTTACTACGTTAGCTACCAAAGTTCTTGATAAACCGTGAAGTGAACGTGATTTTCTGTCTTCATTTAATCTTGTTAAAACAATTGTATTTTCTTGTTTCTCAACTTTTATTTCAGGACGAATTTCAACTGTTTCAGTGCCTAAAGGTCCTTTTGCACTAACAACTTGTCCTTCTATTTTTACCTCAACCCCATCGGGTATTGCTATCGGTAATTTTCCTATACGTGACATTTTCTTTATCTCCAATTAAATTATTTACTTACCTTATTACCATACGTAGCAAAGAATTTCGCCGCCGACATTCTCTTTTTTTGCTTTTCTGTCGGTTAACAAACCTTTACTTGTTGATATGATTGCTATACCCATTCCGCCTAACACTTGAGGTATATCTTTTGCTTTGCAGTAATTTCTTAAACCCGGTCTTGAAACTCTTTGAAGATTTGAAATTACGGGTTTTGATTTTTCATCGTATTTTAATGTGATTTTTAAAGTTTTGAAGTTTGAGTTTTCTTTATCAACTATTTGATAGTCTTCAACATAACCTTCTGACTTTAATAATTTTGCCAATTCTATTTTTAATTTTGAACTTGGCATATCTACTTCATTTAAAGAAACCATGTTAGCGTTTCTTATTCTTGTGAGCATATCTGCTATCGGATCTGTGTTCATTTTTTATTTTCCTTTACTTTTTACTACTTACTGAAATTTATTCGGCAGTATAGAAAAGCTTTGCCGCAGTGGCGGCCTTATATTGGGTTTAACTTACTTATACTTGAGTCCTACTTGAAACCCGCTCTGCGGGGCTTGGATTTTGTTACATCTCGGTGGTGCAGCGGCACCCTTTTAGTTGGACTAACTAATTATATTTAAGCCCAAATAGGAACCCGCTCTGCGGGCTACCAACTTGCTTTAACTACACCGGGCAATAAACCTTGATGAGCCATTTTTCTTAAGCATATTCTGCAAATACCGAAGTCTCTGTGGAACCCGTGCGGACGTCCGCAGATTGAACATCTGTTATGAAGTCTTACTCTCGGATATTTTCCTTTTGCTGCTAATGCTTCTCTTTTCAGCTCTTTATCTATCATTGATTTTTTAGCCACGTGATTACTCCTTTTTATTTCTTGAATGGCATTCCAAGTGCTCTTAATAAAGCTCTTGCTTCTTCATCCGTATTAGCTGTCGTTATTATTGAAACGTTCATACCATGAACTGCATCCAATTCATCGTATGAAATTTCGGGGAACAATGATTGTTCTTTTAAACCTAAAGTATAGTTGCCTCTGCCGTCGAAACTTTTTGAGCTTACGCCTCTAAAGTCACGAATTCTAGGAAGAACTACACATATAAGTTTTTGTAAGAAATCATACATTCTTTCGCCTCTAAGCGTTACCATAGCACCAACAGGCATCCCTTCTCTTAACTTAAATGCTGCTATTGATTTTTTTGCTTTTGTTGATAATGCTTTTTGACCTGCAATCTTTGTTAATTGATTTACTATTGCTTCAGCGAGTTTTGAGTTATGACATGCTTCACCGACACCCATATTTAAAACAATTTTGCTTAATTTCGGGATTTGGTGTACATTTTCATACTTAAATTCTTCTTGAAGAACTTTTTTAACTTCTTCATTGTATTTGTCTTTAAGATTTCTTGTTACTACTGTCATTTCCTTATCCTTTCGTAGAATGCACTCCCTTTCGGAGTGCCCATACTAAAATCAGTCTAATTTTTCACCGCATTTTTTGCAAACACGGACTTTTTTGTTGTCAACAACATCATACTTTATTCTTGTTGCTTTTTCACAAGCGGGACAGTAAAGCATAACTTTAGATGAATCCATTGCTGCTTCCATCTTTATTAAACCGCCTTGGTTTCCGCCTTGTGCTCTTTGTGCTTTTGTTACGATATTTGCACCTTCTACTATTACTTTATTTTCAGCTGTAATAACTTTTTTTACGGAACTTACTTTGCCTTTATCTTTACCTGATGTTACTACAACTTTATCTCCGCTTTTAACGTGTATAGGGTGTTTTTCTACCGGTTTCTTATTTCTCATGGTTTCTCTCCTATATAACTTCCGGAGCAAGAGATATAATCTTCATAAAGTTTTTATCTCTAAGCTCTCTGGCAACCGGCCCGAATACACGAGTACCTCTGGGGTTACCGTCTTTGTTAATTATAACTGCTGCATTTTCATCAAATCTGATAACACTGCCGTCTGCACGTTTGATGTCTGCTTTTGTTCTTACAACAACCGCTCTTACGACTTCAGATTTTTTTACAGCCATATTAGGTGTAGCATCTTTAACCGCTGCAATTATTACATCGCCTACGTGTGCAAATTTTTTGTTTGAACTGCCCATTACGCGGATACATAACAATTCTTTTGCACCTGTATTATCTGCTACTTGTAATCTTGTTTCTTGCTGTATCATCTTATTTCATCCTTTGAAATTACTTATTATTTTACTTTTTCAACGATTTCGGAAACAACCCATCTTTTGCTTCCTGAAATAGGTTTTGATTCAACTATTCTAACTATATCGCCTTCACTGCATTGATTTTGTTCATCATGAGCTTTGTAGTTTTTTGTTGATTCAATAATTTTCTTATATTTCGGATGTTGATTATAAGATGCAACCTTAACTACGGCTGTTTTATCCATCTTATTACTTACTACAACACCTTGTTTTTCTTTCTTAGGCATTTTATTAAACCTCTTACCTTATACTGTTTCTTTTTGTTTAATTACTGTTTTTACTCGTGCTATTGTTTTTCTGATTTCTTTCATTTGAGAATTTGCTTTCCCTAAATCAGTAGCATTTTCAAACTTATTTGTGTACTTTTTGAATCTTAAATCAAATAATTGTTTTTTATAATCTACAACCATTTCATTAAGTTCTTGTACTGATTTTTCGCGTATTTCTTCTATTTTCATAGTTATTCACCTGTTTTCTCAACAATTTTTACTTTGATTGGTAATTTTTGAGCAGCCAATTCAAGTGCGTGAATAGCTACTTCTCTTTGAGGATAATCTAATTCAAAAAGAATTCTACCCGGTTTAACAACAGCTACCCAATATTCAGGGTTGCCTTTACCCTTACCCATACGGGTTTCAGCGGGTTTCGCAGTTATCGGTTTATCGGGGAATATCTTTATCCAAACATTACCGCCTCTTTTAATTTCACGTGTCATTGCACGTCTTGCTGCTTCTATTTGTCTTGATGTAATCCAAGCAGGGTCTAATGCTTGAAGCCCGTATCCGCCCAATTCCAATTGGGTGCCGCGAGTTTCATGGCCTTTTCTTCTGCCTTTCATCATCTTTCTGTATTTTGTTTTCTTGGGCATTAACATGATTGTTTTTCGCTCCTAATTCATTGTTTACTCGTTTGTTGTTTCATCAGTAACATCAGTTTTTACTTCCTGTACTTGTGCAGCTGATGATTTTTTCTTTCTTCTTGTACCTACAGGTTTTTCTTCAAAGTTGTTAGCACCTGCTTTTTTTGCTTTGATGTTTTGGTCTGCCATTTCTCCGGGCATTAAGTTGCCTTTGAATATCCAAACTTTAACACCGATTTTACCCATTATGGTGTCTGCTTCCGCAAAACCGTAATCTACATTTGCTCTTAAGGTTTGAAGAGGTATTCTTCCTTCTTTAGCCCATTCGCTTCTTGCAATTTCGGCTCCGCCTAATCTGCCTGATACCATAACTTTTATACCTTGAGCTCCGCCTCGCATTGCTCTTTGCATTGCTTGTTTCATTGCTCTTCTGAACGCTATACGTTTTTCTAATTGAAGTGCTATTGATTCAGCTACTAATTGTGAATCTATATCAACTCTTGCAACTTCTACAACGTCTATTGTTACTGTTTTATTAATTAATTTTGCAACAGCAGTTCTTAATTCATCAATACCTTGACCGCCTCTGCCGACTACAACACCGGGTTTCGCAGTTACAACGGTTACCGTAACATTTTGTGCTTTTCTTCCTATCAATATTCTTGATATGCCGGCTGCATAAAGTTTCTTTTTAACAAATTTTCTGATTTTTGCGTCTTCCGCTACAAATTCAGGGTAATCTTTTTTTGCAAACCATGTGCTGAACCAGGGTTGTATTATTCCTACTCTAAATCCGGTTGGATGTGTTTTTTGTCCCATATCTTATTACCTTCTTACTTCGTTTCATTTGTTACTTTAACAGTTAAATGAGATGTACGTTTAACTCTCGCATACATTCTGCCTTGAGCTCTCGCTTTACCTCTTTTAAGTGTTCTTGATTCGTCTGCATATATTTCAGAAACTTTCAATGCTTCAGCTGTTGCACCGAATTTTTCAGTTGCATTCGCAACTGCTGCAGTTATGTTCTTTTCTACAACACGTGCTGCAAAATACGGCATAAATTTCAACATGCTTAACGCTTCTGATGCTGATTTGCCTCTTACAAGATTTATTACTCTGCGTAATTTTCTTGCCGGCATTGTTATATCTGTTTGTTTTGCCTTAGCTTCCATAATCTATTTCCTTTTCGCTGTTTTATCTTGCCCTGCGTGGCCTCTAAACATTCTTGTAGGTGCAAATTCACCTAATCTGTGTCCTACCATAGGTTCTGATATATAAACAGGTACGTGAGTTTTTCCGTTATATACCGCTATTGTATGCCCTACCATATCAGGATTTTCAGGAGTAATCATAGACGCTCTTGACCATGTCTTGATTACTTTCTTTTCCTTATTTGCATTTAATTTATCTATTTTTGCTTTTAAAGAGTCGTGTACGTATACGCCCTTTTTTAGTGAACGTGTCATTAATTATCTCCTTTATTAGCGTTTTCTGCTTCTGACTATTAATTTGTCAGTTGTTTTCTTAACTTTTCTGGTCTTATTACCTAAAGCCGGTTTACCCCAAGGTGTCTTAGGATTACCACCTGGGCCAGTTTTACCTTCGCCGCCGCCGTGCGGGTGATCACATGGGTTCATCGTTACACCTCTTACGGTTGGTCTTATGCCTAAGTGGCGAGTACGTCCCGCTTTCCCTATCTTTAAGTTCTTAAATTCCGAATTGCCTAAAACGCCGATTGTTGCTAAACATTCTTTTCTTACCATTCTCATTTCAGAACTTGGCATTTTTATTGTAACGTAGTTTCCGTCTTTTGCCATTAATTGAGCTCCTGCACCTGCGGTTCTAACCATTTTACCGCCGCGGCCGGGTATTAATTCAATGTTATGTACTACTGTACCTAAAGGTATCAACTCTAACGGAAGTGCATTACCTGTTTGTATTTCCGCATTCGGCCCTGATACAATCTTATCACCTACTTTTAAATCTTGAGGTGTAAGAATATATCTTTTTTCACCGTCTGCATATACTACTAATGATATTCTTACGTTTCTGTTCGGGTCATATTCGATTGTTGTAACAACACCTTCAATACCGAATTTTTCACGTTTATAATCAATTACTCTGTATGCTTGTTTATGTCCGCCGCCTTTATGTCTGCATGTTATTCTTCCTGTATTGTTTCTTCCTGCAGTTTTTCTTATAGGCTGTAATAATGATTTTTCGGGAGTTGATGTTGTTATTTCCGAATAATCACTTTTTATCATTCCTCTTTGTCCCGGAGAAGTCGGATTAATTTTTCTTGTACCCATCGGTCTATACTCCTGCTAATTCTTCAATAGGATCACCTTCGATTGTTACAATTGCTTTTTTGCTTGATTGTGTTCTGCCAACCGAATACCCTACTCTCTTTGCATGCGACGGCATGTATACCGTTCTTACTTTCTTAACTTTTCTGTTTGGAAAAGCTAATTCTACAGCTTGCGCAATCTCTACTTTTGTTGCATCTTTTAATACTTCAAAAGTATATTGGTTTAATGATGCTGTAATCATTGATTTTTCCGTGATTATAGGTCTTTTTATTATGTCGTATAATCTTTCTTTATTCTGTGTACTCATTATTTCGATAACCTCTCAGTTATTTCTAATATCGCTGCTTCTGTCATCACTAATGTATCTGCTTCAAGCAAATCTTTTACGTTCAAATTTGAAGGTAAAATTATTTTTACGTTCGGAAGATTTCTTGCAGCTAATTCTAATTGTCCGTTTTCTGCTGCTTGAGTATTTGCAATTATTAAAATCTTTCCTTCAGCTTTTATAGCTTTTAGTGATTCAGCTACTAATTTTGTTTTTGCTTCTTTAATTTCAGAAAAATCTTTAACTAATATAGTGTTTTCCAATCTTGCTGATAAAGCTGATTTAATAGCTAATCTTCTTGCTTTTTGAGGCATTGAAAATTCATAGCTTCTCGGTTTTGGTCCGAATACAACACCACCGCCTGCAAACAACGGAGATCTGATTGAACCTGCTCTTGCTCTGCCTGTTCCTTTTTGTTTCCACGGTTTTCTTCCGCCGCCTGAAACTTCTGCTCTTGTTTTTGCACAAGCATTTCCGCCTCTTGCATTATTTAATTGTCTTCTTAATGCCATATGCATTACGTGCAAATTCGGTTCTACTCCGAATACTTTTTCATCAAGAGCGATTTGTCCGACTTGCTTTCCGTTTGTACTTAATATTGAAACTTCTTTTGTCATTGTTCTTTTTCCTTATTTTTTGGTTTTGGTTTTAGGATTTTATCCGTTCCATTTAACTCTTGATGGTACTACCGTAACTAATTTACCTTCAGGTCCGGGAACAGAACCTTTTACTAAAAGTAAATTGTTTTCTATATCGACTCTTACTACGGTAAGTTTTGTAATGGTAACTCTTTCATTTCCCATATTTCCTGCCATTCTCTTACCTTTGATTACACGGCCGGGGGTTGTACCTGCACCGATTGAACCGGGTTCTCTGTGGTTCTTTGAACCGTGAGCCATTGGTCCTCTTCCAAAGTTCCATCTTTTTACGGTTCCTTGGAACCCTTTTCCGATTGATGTTCCCGTTACATCTACTTTTGTACCTTCGGTCAATACACTTAAATCAATTGCTTGACCTACTTTGTAGTTTTCAGGATCTTCTAATCTGAATTCTTGTAAGTGTCTGAAATTTTCAAGTCCGTTTTTCTTAAAGTGTCCGATTTGTGCTTTTGTTAAATGCTTTTCTTTTGCAGATACAACACCTACCTGAATTGCATTGTAGCCGTCGGAATCAACAGTTTTTACTTGTGTTACTGTTAACGGATTAACTTTTATTACTGTTACGGGAATTGCAAGTCCTTCTTCGTTGAATACTTGTGTCATCCCAAGTTTTTCACCTATTACTCCCAGTGTCATATTTCACCTTTCTTTTGTGAGCGCTACGTTCTACTGCTTGCCTCGTAGATCACATTCAATTTATAAGGAGTTTCCTCTATTAAATTGTATGTGCCTTAAACCATTCTCTATAGTTTAACTTCGATATCTACTCCGGCAGGCAAATCCATTCTTGTGAGTTCTTCTGTTGTTTGTGCTGTCGGATCATAAATATCTATGATTCTTTTGTGTATTCTCATCTCAAAATGTTCTCTTGATTTTTTGTCTACGTGAGGTGAGCGGAGTACACAATATAATCTTCTCTTAGTCGGAAGAGGAACAGGTCCTGCAACTCTTGCATCTGTTCTCTTTACAACTTCTACAATTTTACTTGCAGATAAGTCGATTAATTTATGGTCGTACGCTTTCAAACAAACTCTAATTCTTTGTTGCTTGCTTTCGTTCATTTCCACTTCCTTTTGTCTTATGGCTTTTGCCTCAACGGCTTTTTATATATTCGCTTTTAAACCATTTCTCTCTTGATTCATGCTTTTAGCAAATTATAATTGCCTATCTCAGCATAATAAATTTATATTAAACATAATCCGTCGTCAACAAGTAATTTTTTATTTTTTATTTTTTTCTTAATATTTCTTTATTTTCTTGTAAATTTCTTGACAAACGATGTAATTATTTATTTACGGTGAATTTATACTTCAACAGGTTCTTGTATTATTAATTTTCTTGCTTCAAGTGCACTTTTTGCAAGTTGTTTATAATAATTTATTTCTTCTTCACCTGTTGACAAACTCATGCCCGCTCTTGCTATATCACCGATTTGACTCAACAAATCAGCCGCTTGCATTATTCTTCTGTATATTGTACCCTCATCAGCTTCTTCTTGCGGAATCATTTTTAATAATTGCTTCCAATTTAACATTGTTGAGCCGTTTATTTTATTTAAATATGCCCAAGAATACAAAGTTTGTGCCGAACTCTTTGAATATCTTTGAGGATAACTCTTTATTCCGTGTTTTAATTCACAATCAAATACTTCAAGCCCGTTTTTTATAATTGAATTGAAACCTCTGTAAGCCATTTCCATATTTGAGTGATTATCAGATTCTATATCTTGGGTTGTATCGGAATATTTTAATTCTATTAAACCTTTAACCATCGAGATTAATTCTTTCTTTGAAGTTAATCTTGCATACAAATCGTCTAATCTGTTATATTCGGCTTTTATTTGTTCTAAAGGATTTGATTTAAGGAAAGTAAAATTTCTGCCTATTAATTTATATATATTTGATGAAAGAAATTTCATGGCATTAGCATAAGCAATTTCTTTTTCTACTTCGGCACGTTTAGCTTCTATTCTGCTTTTTGCCTTTTTGCCTTTTTCCGATGTATCAAATTGCTCAAGTGTTGCTTGGAGTTTTTCTATATGAGTATCAATATCTCTTGAACTTATTCTTTTTTTGTATTCGTCAACAATTTGCTGATTTTGTTCAAGAACCGCTGTTGGTATGGTTTCACCATTTTGAATTGCACTAACAAGCTCTTGAGGAGTACATTTACCTGTTGTCTTTTGTATCTTATATATTTTTGCTCTTTTTGCCGCAAGTTCTTCAAGTTCTGACTTTACTTCCTGCGGAACATAACCATCAGGAATTTGTATTTTACTTACATAATCCAACAAATCTTCATAAGTTTTAAAGTCACTGACTGTTTTACCGAAATGCGATAATTTTTGATTTATTGAAGAAATTATATTATCTTGCAGTGAATTAACGCTATCAACCGTTTTATCAAAAATATATGATAAATCAGAATTTAAGGCAATATCAGCTTCTTTAGGTCTTGGTGGATTTGCTGTTGCACCTGCTATCATTGCTAAAGTTTCAGGAGTAATATTTGCAAATTTACCGCTTGTTATCGCATCAACAAGTGTCAGTGCATCGTAACCTCTTACAAAAGATGCCATCTCGCCTTTTTGAGTAACCTCAGTTTTATCCCCGTTTAAGGAAATATACCCTCTCTCTTTTAATACCTGTGTTTTACTTGAACTAAGCTGAGATAATTCCTCAACTTTTGTTTGCTTTTCTTGCTCATCTTTGCTGTATGAATAGAATGTTTTAGAGAATATATCTCTAAGCCCGTTTTGGTCAGGATTATATTTATAATATCCCGTTAAAAAGGCGTAATCAGGTTCATACTGGCTTTTTAACGGATTGCAATCCGTTAACTCCAGCATTAAAAGTTCTTGTTCGGTATCCATATCCGTGGGCATCGTATAAACATAGCCCACCGTATCTATACCTCGTCTGCCGGCTCTGCCTGACATTTGTTTAAATTCATTCGGAGTTAACAATCTTACTGATGTTTCTTCATCTTCATTATCGTCAACCGGCTTATATACACTTGACATTACTACCGTTTTTGCAGGCATATTAATTCCCGCTGCTAAAGTTTCGGTTGCCAAAACGGTTTTTATCAATTTTTTCTGGAATAATTCTTCTATCAATTCCTTTTGAGCAGGTATAATCCCTGCATTATGTATTGCATATCCTCTTTTTAGTGCATCAACATTTAAGTCACTGCCGATATATTTTTTGCTCTTATAATCTTCTACTATTCTTTCTATTTCCTTTTGTTCTTTATCCGTTGTCAATACAGGACCTTCAACCGATAAATAATCCAAAAGTTCTCTTGAAAACTTTCTTGAAAATATAAAGAAAATAGCCGGAAGTTGTTTTCTGTCAGACAGTGTATTTACGGCATTTTTAAAATCGCTTAAAGTAGGTTTTGAATTAATTTTAAAATCAGAAAGCCCTTGAACCGTTCCTCTGTTTTTAATTGCTTTTTGCATTCTTTTTGCTTCCGATTTATAAGCGGAAGTTTCTAATGTATTAAACATTAAAGGAACATGTCTTTCACTTGAGGGAATTGATATAAGACTTACGGGTTTATCCGTTAACGAGCCCATCCAGCTTTGAATATCTTTCGCATTTCCGATAGTAGCACTCAGTGCAAGTTTTTGAACATTATCGGGAGTATACATTATTGATTCTTCCCAAGTAGCACCTCTTGAAGCATCACCCATATAATGACATTCATCAAATATAACCGTTCCAAGGTTATCCATTAACTCTGCTCTTTCTCCGTATTTTCTTGACAGAGCCATATTTCTGTATACTTCTGTAGTCATTATAATTATCGGAGCATCAACATTCTCTCTTCTGTCCCCTGTTAATATCCCGACATTTTCATCACCATATACAGCTCTGAATTCATTAAGTTTTTGGTTACTTAATGCTTTTAAAGGCGTTGTATAAAATGTTGTTTTACCCTCTTCCATATTTTTAGATACAACATAGTGTGCAACTGCGGTTTTTCCCGTTCCTGTAGGAGCTTCCACTATAACATTTTTATCTTCGTTTAATGCTCTCCCGGCCTCTAATTGAAACCCGTCAGGACTGCATCCTTGCGGTAAATGGAAATAATTATCGTCTAATGTTTCTTTGAATTGTCTTCCAAATGATATCAGGTCTTTACCCATGTATACCGAAAACATTTTATTCGGGGATTGAATATTTTTTTGTAAGGGGTTTGTTTGTTTTTGATTTATTTTAAGCTTTTTGTGGTTATTTATATAATTAAAACTATTAATTTTGTTTACTTGCATGCAATTATATCCTTTTAAATATAAGCCTATAGCACCATTCCGATTGTTATCATGTATAATTGCAATAAACCCTGAAAATAAATTTTTTTCTTATTATTTTACTTAAGTTAATATAAGTTTACATATTTAATTTATAAATTTCTTTAAATCGGCTTTATCAAATACTTCTATACGAGATTGATTATGTACAAATATAATACATGAGATTAAAGGTTTAAACATTTCAAAATCATCGTAAGAAAGTTTTTTATTTAAATCAGCCATATTATCGGCTAAAAATTCCGTAATTAAAACTTTGTTTTTGAACACAAGAGAGCTGAAATAATCAAGTGCAGATTTACTGGTTATGCCTTCAAAATAAATTATATCGGGAGATTGAAACTCAATAAATCTCATGGCTTTATCAATATTAAAACCGATATTTTCATTTAATTCGCACTGACTTATATTTTCCAAATTATATTTTGAAATAGATTCAAGAGTCATTATATTTTTATTTAAACCTGAAATCTCAGATAGTATTGAATAAATAATATGAGTTTTCCCTGCTAAAGATGCTCCGCAAACCAAAATAATACCAGGTAAATCAGCTTGAGTTTTAACTATATCAATTTGAGAATTTGAAAAACCCATTTCACTGAGTTTTTTAGGCGGTTTATAAATTTTTAAAGAAATTCTCTCTCCGTTGATTGTAGGAAATGCTGAAATACTTGCGGTTAAAGTTAAATCATCAACTTTAAAAATCAACTTACCCAGCTGAGGCAGTTCACAAACATTTGCATCTAAAGAAGATAATGTTTTTAATCTTGAAATGAAAGGCACTACCAAAACAGACGGAATTTGCCCTGTGTTTATTATTTCAGTACCCTGTCTGAAATTTACGCTCAATCCGTTTGGAACATGTTCAAAAAACATTTCATGAACATTATTTAATATTGCCTGTTTTAATATAGCTCTTATCAATACCTGAATATGTTCTTCCGCCATTAAATCACTTTGAAGTTCTTCCTGCCAATCAAATTTTGATTGATTTTCATCGATATTTATTTCACCGACGGAACTGTCTGTTTTATAATATTCTTCTATTTTTTTTAAAACAAGATGTTCGGCTGATACAACCGGTTCAATATCACATCCTGTCTTTTCGACAATTTTATCAATGGCAAATAAATCCAAAGGATCAGCCATTGCTACGGTTAAAACATTTTCTATTTTAAACAACGGAATTATTTTATATTTTCGTGCATCATTAAAATTTATATATGATAAACATCTTGTATCCAGCGTATAATCTTTTAAATCAACATAAGGAATATGCAGTTTCGTTTCAAGAAATTTTAAAAGATTTTCTTCGGAAATGAGATTAGATTTAATTAAAATTTGACCTATATTAACATTTTGAGACATGGCAATTTCTGCAGCTTTTTCAATATCTTCATAGCTTATCAACCCATCTCTTACAAGGTCATATTTTAATTTTTCCAATGTTTTATTAGTAACAAATTCCATTAATGCTACCCTAAATAACTTTTAACTTTTTCGACCACATAATCCACCTGAAAAGGTTTTGTAATATACTCATCAGCTCCTGTTTCTTCGCCGATTACTTTATCTTCTTCCTGAGAACGTGCCGTAATCATTAATATCGGGATATCTTTATATTTTGAATCATATTTTAAAAGCCTTGAAATCTTATACCCGTTTATTTTAGGCATCATAACATCAAGTATAATTAAATCAGGATTAGCTTCCCTTGCGAGTCTTAACCCTTCTTCTCCGTCAAATGCCGTTATACATTGATAGCCTTGAGCTTCCAATACAAACTGCAAAATTTCTATTATATCCGCTTCATCATCAACTATGAGTATTTTTTTCATTTATATCCCCTTTTGGAAATTATTTAATTTTTCTTTTATCTGCTCTATATCCTCCGCATCCTGAGGATATAAAACGGCTGAATACATTATATTACAATCATTATACTCGGGACTTTGTTCTTTTAAATATGTTTGAAATTTTCTGAGTTCAAAATCAAAAACAAAAGAATCCATATCAACCGTATACATATAATAATATTTTTTATCGTCTTTAATGCAAGAATATTCCTTAAATAAAGAAGTTTTTCTTATAATATCTTCACTCAATATTTTATCAATTAAAGATTTGCCGGCAACAATATTTTCACAAAGTGCAATTAAAGAAATATTAATATGCTCTTGTTTAGATTTTTGAATATCCTGTTCAAGCGAATGAAAGAATATTTCTTCTTCATCCATAACAGGAATAGCCAAATAGAATGTAGAACCTTTATTTAATTCACTATCGAGCCAAATAAAACCCTTATGAGCATCCATTAAACGTTTTGCGATAGACAGCCCCAAGCCCGACCCACCAACTTTTCTGCTGATAGAATTTTCAATTTGTTTAAATTGTTCAAAAACCTTATTCCAATTTTCGGGGGCTATGCCGATTCCATTATCTTTTACCGCAATTTGAACATATTCTTTACTTAAATGTTTAGGCAACTTTTCAAAAAATTTGTTATTTTTTATATCATCCTGACTGATGCGTGATGTTGTTACATCGATTTGACCGTTGTCCTTAGTAAATTTAATGGCATTAGATATAAGATTGGTTAAAACTTGCTCCATTCTCTGTGTATCAACATATACCAAATCCAAATCAGGACTTAAATTAAGATTAATTAACGTATTTTGTTCTTTAGCCCAGCTTTCAAGTGCATTTTTTACAAGTTCTACCGTTAAATTAATATTAGTTTTTTCAAATCTGAATTCCATTTTACCTGCTTCAATTTTAGATAAATCAAGTAAATCATAAATAATTGCCGATAATCTTGTTACGTTTCTTTTTGCTAAGTTTAGAAACTTTTCCATAGCATCATTAATTTCACCGGTTGTACCTTTTAAAATAATATCTAAAGCACTGTTTATGGAAGTTAAAGGAGTTCTTAACTCATGCGAAACAATAGAGATAAATTCAGATTTTAAACGCTCCAGTTTTTCTAATTTTATATTTGTATCTTTTATTTCTTCATACAAAATAGCACTTTCTAAAGGCAAAGAAACCTGTTTTACCAAGGTGGTAAAACATTTTGTATCATCAGGGGCAAAATCAGTCTGTCTGAAAACCTCTATAATTCCGTAAAATTTATTATTTATATTTATTGGTGCACAAAGATTATCAAAACCAAAAACATTTAAATCATATTCGCCGAACTGGTCTTTATTATATTTTATAACCTCTATGTCATCTATCGCGGGGTTTATTGAAAAAAGATTTTTATAGTTCAATAAAGCTCTTAATTTAATCGCATTTTCAAGTTTTTGAGATATAGGAAACAACGATTTAATAATTAATTTAATATCGTTAACTTCGTTCAAAATCAAAGCATAACATAAAGACAAAGATAAACTTTGTTCTAAACCGTCGGTCATTATCTCAATAAGATTAGTTTTATCCAAAGAACCCGCCAACTGTGTGCTTGTATTATATAAAACATTTAACTGATACAAACTTTTTGCCAAATCATTATTATTTTTTGACAGTACTCTAAATGTTTTTCTTAAATGCAAGTTAGAATTTAATTCGGCTAAAAACAAATTCTCATCTACAGGTCTTGTGATAAATGAATTTGTATATTTTAAAACATCATAATTAATATTTTTTTCGGGTAAAAGCAAAATTGAACGAATATCTTTAGTCTGCATTGCAAGCTTTTGCTTTCTTAATATAGAAATTACATCTAAATTATTAACATTACAGTCAAAAATAATTACATCGGTATTTTCATTATCTATTGTTTTTTGAAGCTCATCTTCCGTTGTTACGGTCAAAAGTTCATGAGAATTTTGAAGCAAAATTTGCTCCATTTCTTTCACCGTTGAATTATTATCCGTAACTAAAACTGTCTGTGCCATTATGTATAACTCTCAGGAACATTTTAACAGTAATTTTTAAAGAGTTTAATTTTTATACAATTCTTAATTATAGACAAAATGCTATAAGTAAAGGCAGTTTAAAACATATTATTAACTTTTGTAACAGTTTTTAAATTTTAGGCAATTATTTAAATCGTATATACTTTATATATATGTAGATGATAAATAAAACCAATCCAAATAAAACAAATTTTTAATCACACTTATATTCATACTTACCTTACTTACTACCTTTACTAACACACGAGGAAATTGAAAAAGATTTCAGAGGAACCCTAAAAAGTTCCTTTTTTTTTATGAAAAATTAATTTTATCTACAATGCAAACTCTTTTATAGAAATTACCCATATCTAAGGCTTGATAGCCCAATTTTGATAATTCATAAGCCAAAACAGTAGCAAGAGCACCGCACTCTAAATATATCAGCCAAGAATTGTCATATTTTTCTGTAATTGCCAATTTTGTTTTTTCATATTCCGAAAATGCATCACTGGGCGGAACAAATAAAAAGTCTTTTTGTTTCGCATTATCAAACATAATGTTATCACTTAATATTTTAGAACTTTTATTAACAACAAATAAAATTTTTTTATTTTCCCAAATCTGTTTAATTTTCTGTTTTTTAGCTTCTATTACTTCTTGGGTATCATCTTCTTTAAAAAGGAAAAAGAAAGCATATGCATCTCCATAATTTTCATTATGATTATAATCAAGATTTAAGAACCCCTTGGAATAAACCTTTAACCAATAATTAATAAAATGTTTTCTGTACAGTATAGGAACATCATCAGTTGTAGCGTGAAAATTATTTATACATACAAGACATTTGTTATCAGAACCGTTTTTATAAATATTGATTAATTTTTCTTTAAGATTTTCAAATTTGCATTTTTCTCCCAACATATTGAATAAAAGTTCTTCAGTATCTCCAATGCGAGAAATCGAACAATTATTATTTAAAATATAATCAACTGTTTCATTAACAGTCATAATATTTTTAGGAAAATTTTCATAAACTTTAAATAATTTTATAATTTCATCATAAGAATATTTTTTATATCTGATATTCCATTCGTTTTTATAATAGTCATCAAAAAAGGAAAAACAAAAATACTTACTTTTTTTTAAAAAAGCCGGATAATCAGGTATTAAACAAAACAATATTTTATTAAAAGAATGAAACAACTCCGCACAAGAATATTTATGTCTTAATTTCAATTTAAAAAAAAGAAATTTATACACATTATACGATTCAAATTTTTCAACATAAAACAATTTGCTCATGATAAAAAATTTTATCTTAAAAATATATTATATTCAAGACTAGATTTCAAAACCTGCAGGATAAGCCTTATCAGGATTTGAACCCAATGTATCTTGAGTATAATAATCCGCAGCTTCTCTTAAATATCTTTTAGAAAGTTTATCTTGAACTTTTTTGGAAGTATTACTTGCAGGTTGAGTGTAAACCTTTTGAGCATCGTATCTTGAAACATATTTAGGATAATACCAGGTTGTACCGATTAATTCTTCACGCATATCTTGCGCTAATAACGGCTTATAATAAGTCATGTATCTATCCATAACATAATTTGCATTATAGTCGGACACAGGTTGATATTTAACACCGTAATCAGTGTATTCTTCAACGGAATATTCCTCAACAGGACCTGAACACCTTGATGGAACTCTTCTGTCATTATTATCATTTAAAATAACCTTCATTGCAAAAGACGGAACGGAAGTCATCAAAATAAATAATGCAAGTGTTAAACAAACCTTCTTCATATATCCTCACTGAATTTAATTTTAACTACCAATATATTAATATTTACCACATCTAAAAAAATATTAAACGCTAAAGTAAAAAAAGGCAATACATCATTTTACCGATAGTTAATTAAAACTTAACAAAGTTTACAAAACTTGTAATAAAAAGTAAATTTTTAAACTCAAAATTCCTTTATATACATGTGTATAAAGGAGTTTTGGGGAAATTATGGTAAATGGTATAAATGCAACAAACGTAATTAATCAAACAAATGTTCCGAAAAAAGAAGAAAATTTAGGAAAATTGGTTAAATATGTAAATAATGAAGCTTTAAAAGATACTTCAGATACCTTTTCAAGTACATTAAAAGGTGCAGCAGGTTCTGTTGCATTATTTAATGGCATACCTCTTGTTAAATATTTAATAGGAAATAAAAAAGTATATAAAAATTTTGTAACTAACGGAATGAAAAATCTTGATGCATATAATATGCAAGCATTAAAAGATTTATTTAAGGGTGAAGGCAAAATATTAGACAGAGTATCAAATTATATAAATAAAAGTAATAAAATCAAAGAAGCACTAAGTGCTGAAAAGAAATTAACAAGTTCAATTGTAAAAGGTGAAAATTTATGGAAAAAAGCTGCTAAAAAAGCTAAAAATGCAAAAGGCTTTTTCTCGAAAAAATCAGCAGAAAAAGCAGCAAAAAAATTTGAAGCAGCAAAATTAAAAGCAATAGCAAACGGTGAAAATGTTTCAAATGCAATAAGTGCAATAGGAACTGCAGGAAAAGAAGCAGGAAAATTAGGTAAATTAAAAGGAATAATGAAATCTTCAGGTGCGGGTTTGATGCTGGTATTCAGCGGTATTATGGAATGTGCAATGGAAGTTATTCCTACATTTAAAGAACTTGGTGTTGAAAAAGGGATAAAACAACTGGGTAAATCAGCAATAAAAGTAGCCGGTGATACATTCGGATTCATAGCCGGAGAACAAGTAGGTACAGCAATAGGCAGTGCAATAGGAACGGCAATATTCCCCGGAATAGGAACTGCAATAGGTGCTATAGTCGGATTTGCCGGAGGTATGATAGGTTCTTGGGCTATGGGTAAATTAACCAAAAAAATCACCGGTAAATCAGAACGAGAAATCGCAAAAGACGAGCAACAAAAACAAGTAGTAAGCGAACTTTCAAATAATCAAGCTGCACAAGACGAGTTAAAAACACTTGTTAAAGCAAAAATACAGGAAGAACAAGCTCAAAAGGGCGGAAAATTAAGTGAAGATGCCAAGATAGCTCTTGAAGCATTAAATGAACTCGAACAAGAAAATAACCCTTTCGCCTCTTTTGCAACAGTTTAAAAAAACAGATTACATATAAGATTGCCCGATAAATTCGGGCAATTTTTTGCAAAATAAAATGCGACATAAAGCCGCATAAGTCAAGAAAGGAATGGTTAGACTATTAATTTAATTGTATTATTACACATAATTGTATAGTACGCAAATTTATGTATATTTGTTAACATTCTGTAATATTTTAACGCTGATGATATAATCACTCTTACAAAGTATAAGGAATTTATAGGATGAAAATAGGTATTATATCTCTCGGACTTATCGGCGGGTCATTGTTTAAATGTTTATCAAAAACGGAATTTGAAATATATGCTCTAACCCGAAATAAACAAACTATAGAAAAAGCAAAACATTGGTCTGATAACGTATCTGATGATATTAACATTATCAGAGATTGCAATGTTATTTTTGCTGCTTCACCAATTAACAAAACAATTGAAATTTTGGACAAACTTGAAACAATAGTAAGTCCCGAAACAATCGTTTTAGACTGTGCAAGCGTAAAAGAATTTGTAATGCAAAAGAAAAGACCCTATAAATTTATAGGTTCACATCCCATGGCAGGTACGGAATTTTCAGGTTATGAAGCATCTTTTAAAGAGTTATTTGAAGGTGCAAAATGGGTACTTACACCATCTGATAACGTAACTACAAAAGAACTTGAAACAGTAAAAACCATAATAAATAAAACAGGTGCACAGCCCGTTATTACTAATGCAAAAGACCATGATGAAGCAGTAGCTTTAATCAGCCACATGCCCTTACTTGTAGCACAAGCTCTTTTTAAAACGGCATCAAAAAATCCTCTTGCACTAAAACTTGCCTCTTCAGGTTTTAGAGATATGACCCGTCTGGCACTTTCTAATCTTCAAATGGCTCAAGATATGAGAACCTTTAACGCCGATAATATAAATAATGCACTATCAACTTTACAAAACGAAATATTTTTTTTACAAAACACTAAAGATTTACAGATATTTTCCGATATAAAAAATACACGGTCGAACATGTACTCTATTGAAGGAAAAAATATTTTAAAATAAAACTTTTTTAAACAATAAAAAAACCGATAAACATCGGTTAAGTTCACTATATATCAGAGAGAGGAATCAGAGGAAGAGAACACTTATTTGCTTTTAGCTTTTAGTTTTTTCCTCTACTTTTATAATGTTCCACATGTCTGATTTATTATAACGTGTCAAAAATACACTTGTAACATATTGTTACAATCAAATCAAATTGCCTGTTTTTATACAACTCTTGAACTATGTTATCAAATTCAAATTTATGATAATATATGAAAAAAGGCGTAACAAAGGATTATGAAATATAAATCAAGATTAGATGAACCGCACAATTTGGCAGGTACATTAATATGTGTTGAAGGAATAGACGGTTCGGGCAAATCTACACAACTTGCCATATTAAGAGATTGGTTAAAATCACTTAAGCAAGATGTAATATTTACTGAGTGGAACTCATCCGACTTAATTTCACAAACAACAAAACTGGCAAAAAAGAAAAATTTATTAAGCCCCAGAACATTTTCTCTTTTGCATGCGGTAGATTTTGCGGACAGATTGGAACAGGTTATTATACCGGCACTTAAAGCAGGTTTTATAGTACTTGCCGACAGATATGTTTATACGGCTTTTGCACGCGATGTAGCAAGAGGTGTAGATAAAGACTGGGTCAGAAAAGTATATGGGTTTGCCGTAAGACCTGATTTAACTTTATATTTCAGAGTTTCTGAAGATGTTTCTTTGGAAAGAATATGTGCTAACCGTTCACCTAAATTTTATGAAGCCGGCATGGACTTAAAAATAAGCAATGACCCTTATGAAAGTTATAAAATTTTTCAAAAAAGAGTAAATGACGAATACAAAAAAATGATTGATGAATACGGTCTTGTTGAAATTGATGCAAATGAAAGTATTCATAAAAAACAATTATTCTTCAGAGAAGAAATAAGAAAAATACTGAAGAAAAAAGGAATAGAAATATAGATGGCTAAATACAAATCAAAACATGGCTATGACGGCTTATTAGTAGTAATAGAGGGAACCGACGGTTCCGGGAAATCTACACAGATAGAAAAATTAAAACGTTGGATTGAAGACCAATCTTACGGTGTAATGGTTAGTGAGTGGAAAACATCAAAATTCATAGCAGATGCCATAAACGATGCAAAAGACAGAAACCTTTTAAATGCAACAACTTTCAGCCTTTTATATGCTGCTGATTTTGCAGACAGGCTTGAACAAGTTATAATTCCGGCTCTTAAAGCAGGTTTTGTAGTAATTTTAGACAGATACATTTATACCGCATATGCACGCGATGTTGTTAGAGGGCATAATATAGAATGGCTTAAAAACCTTTATGATTACGCTCCTGAGCCTGATATGGTATTTTATTTGGATGTTCCCGTTGAAATTTTACTTAAAAGAATTATAGGCACAACAGGTCTTGATTACTGGGAGTCAGGCAGAGATATAGGATTAAGCAACGATTTTTATAAAAGCTTTCAAATATATCAAGGAAAATGTCTTGAAGAATACCATAAAATGATTAAAGAATATGGATTTATTTCTATAGATGGTACCTTAAACCCAAAAGAAATTCATAAAAAAATCATTTCTCATGTGAAAAATATTCTTGAGATAATTTGAAAAAAATATTATAATAAAACTTATGAAAAAGTTAAATAACTCTAATTTCGAACTTATTGAAGATGTAATTAAAGATTTAGATTTTAACTATAATCCTGATAATGAAAATTTATTAGAGGAAATCAATAAATATTGGCGTTCGGTTGTAGGAGAAAAAATATGCACTTTATCAAAGATTATAAATTTATCTGAAAATAAAATACTAACGGTGAGTTGTTCAGATTCTTATGTTGCAAATGAATTATATTATGAAAAAGAAAAATTACTTAATTATATGAATAAAAATGCTCAAAACTTGGGAATAGAAATAAAAGATATAAAGTTTAATTATAAAAAATGGAAAGAAGAAAAAAAATGAAAAGAAAATTACGAGGGTTTTCTCTTGCAGAGTTATTAATTTCATTACTTATTATAAGTATAGCATTATCGGCAGCAATACCTACATTAACAAGAAGATCAAGTGCAAGCAGAGAATTTATATGGCGTTGGAGTAACGAGAACAACAGTGCATATTTTGGAGTAGGAAGTAATCAAAGTGCAATAATCGGTGCCGAAACAATTCCGTTAAAAGATTCTAACCTTGATACTATTCTTTCTGATGATGAAGTTAACATAGGGAATGCAAAATTTTCAAATACAGGTGATAAACTGCTGTTAGTTAAGAAGACTGTATATCTTGGAGCCGGGAATACCAACCCGTCTGATTTTGCAAACTCTCATATATCTTTCTATAATGCGGCAAACGGAGCATCCGCAACAACGGCGGCAATACGTTATGTCGGAAGGATTGCAGCAGACAAGCATAATTTAGCATTTGGTATAGGAACATTGCAAAGTTTAGAAAACGGTATTGAAGGCGAAAATACAGCAATAGGACATTATACTTTATTAAATAACACACAAGGTATGGAAAATACCGCAATAGGCGAAAAAGCTCTTTCATATAACACCACGGGTAGTGCCAATACAGCCGTAGGGTTTAAATCATTATTTAAAGCAGGAGATGGCGGCAACAAAACCGATGAAAATACTTCTTTAGGTTTTTCTTCACTTGGTGCGTTAACAACAGGTTCGGGAAATACTTCAGTGGGTTCACAAGCATTAGGTCTTAGCGTTACAGGAAGTAACAACGTTGCTTTAGGTTACGCATCATTGTATAACGGCAAAAATATTTCGAGTAACGTTGCCGTTGGGTCTAACTCTTGCAGTTCTTTAATTTCAGGTAACTACAATATATGTATAGGTAACAGAGCAGGTATTAATGCAACAAACAGTAATTATGGTTTATATATCGGAAGTTCAATGGAGGTTGATGACAATAAAATAGGAGATAATGATACTCCTTTAATAAGCGGTATTACACAGAAAAACGGCAGTTATGACAAACAACTTTCAATCAATGCAAAAGATTTTTATGTAAGACCTTTTAACGGAAGTGATCCTATTCTGCAAATTACTTCTATATCGGGTACTGATATTAAAAATCCATATGGTGATGCAAAAACAGGTTTAATAGGTTTATTATATTTTGATGCACTCGGAGGTGGCGATACTGCAACATTCTCAATAACCGGTAAAAGAAGCAATGACGCCAAAACACCTCATAACAGAATTATTTTAGGTGCTTATAATAAAGCAACAACAACAGATAATTCCATAGATTTTTCATTTAATGAAAGATTATCTCTTATATTCCCAAAACAAGGTGACACAAGTAATAGTTTCTGTGACGGTGATGTTTGCATAAACACAATAACCCCATATAAAAATCTTGGTATTAATAAAAAACTCAATATACAGAATGAAACAAATACTCCTACAATAAGTTTAAACCAAGCAGGTCTTTCATTAGAACCAAGTAATAATACTAACTACGGAGTTACATTTAAAAATGCAAGCGGAGGCAGCATCAAATTTGATACGGCATCAAATTCAATGACAATTAGTAACGGAAATAAAAATGTTATTTTATCCGCAGAAGGTAACGGTACTTTAAGTTCTGATAATTTTACTTTAAAGAATGATGATGTATATTTCAACCTTTTAAATGGGGTAAGTGCTAAAGTATATAGTCCTTGGGGCGGTTACAATGTTAAACTTACGGGTCATTTACAAAATGATATACCTAAAATATATGAAAACTTATCTCAAGCAATAACTAACGCTATGACATATGGTTCTGATGAACGATTGAAGAATATTTCAGGCAACAGTACCGCCGGGCTTAAAGAAATTAACGCACTTGAAATAAAAAATTACACATACAAAGCAGATGAAGAAAAAATTCCTCATGTCGGTGTTATTGCTCAACAATTACAGAAAATTTTCCCGAATTCCGTATTTAAAGGCGAAGATGGTTATCTAAAAATCAGAACTGAAGAAATATTCTTTGCTATGGTTAATTCCATAAAAGAATTATTTGCTCAACTTCAAGACCTGAGTGCAAAAGTAACAGGGCTTGATAAAAAAATAACCGAACTTGAAAAACAAAATGCACAGTTACACAAACAAAATGCAGAGTTTGAAAAACGACTTTCTAAACTGGAAAAAGCAGCAAAATAAAAATCATAAAAACCCGCTTAAATAAGCGGGTTTTTTAATGTATAATTATTTTATGAGATTAGATAAATTTTTAAAAGTATCAAGACTTATAAAACGCCGAACGGTAGCAAATAAAGTAACCGAACAAGGCAGAATATACGTAAACGGAGTTATAGCAAAGCCCGCTAAACAACTTAAAGAGGGTGATTTAATTACAATAGTTCAAGCCGATTGTGAGATTAAAGTTAAAGTTAAATCAATCCCAACCGGTAACGTATCAATCCGGCAATCAACGGAATTATATGAAGAAATGAGGAATTAATTATTTTCTTCATCAATTTTTATTCTTGATAACTTAACGATTTCTTCAAAGTCTTTGTGTTTATCGCAAAGCTCTTGGAATGTACCAACATCAACGATACTGCCATCCTTAATGTAAACAATTCTGTCACAGTTAACCAAAGTGGATAATCTGTGAGCAATAGCAATTATTGTTTTTTCACCTTTAATATTATTTAAAATATCTGTTAATTTATTTTCAATTTTTACATCAAGATTAGCAGTAGCCTCATCAAGTATAATAATTTCAGGGTTTCTGTATAAAGCTCTGGCTATACCTATTCTTTGCATTTGCCCGCCTGATAAACCTGTTCCGTCTTGTTTCAATTCAATATCAAGTCCGTTTTCAGTTTGTTTTAACTGATCATAAAGTTGAGCAGTTTTTAAAGCTTCATCAACTTTTTCTTTATCGATGTCTTTTCTTTCCACACCCCAGGCAACATTTGCATATATATCACCTTCTATAGTGCAAGTCTTTTGAGGAACATAACCGATTATATTTCTAAAAGTTTGTACATTATCAGAATTTATTCTGTTTCCGTCCACATAAATATCACCCTGATAATCTAATAACCCCAGCATACAATCGACCAACGTACTTTTCCCCGCACCTGATAAACCTACAATTCCTATAAATTCACCTTTTTTAATATCAAGATTTATATTTTTTAAAACATTTTCTTTTTTATCATAAGAATAATTCATGTTCTTTATTGAAACGGTTTCAGTAAAACTTATTCTTTCTTTTGTATCTTTATTTTTTGGATATGTTTGGATATTGTACGTGTCATATATTTCAAATAAATTATCTGTTTTAGCACTTGTAAGATTAATGTAATTCAAATAAATCTGATTTTTATATATTTGAGGCACAACACGGTAAATAGCAATGGCAACAACACCAAAAGTAACCAATATATTGGAAGGATTTTCTCCGTACATTGTTAAAATACCAAAACAGAGAATTATCATTGTAAATATAAATATTATCTCTATAACATATTGAGGAATTAAAGGAATAAGGTTAATTTTCTCATTATAAGGAATCATTTTTTCCGAAATATCTTTATAAAATTTATAGAAAAAGTTTTGACATCCGTTAATTTTAATATCTTTGATACAACTTAAACTGTTTATAACAGAATTATATGGACCGTTAAGTAAATTGTGTTTTTTTATTCCCAAATTTTTACTCCAATTTCGGAAGAAACTATCTTGTAATGAACCTGCAATTGCAAAGAAAACAACAGCCAACAGCGTATATAAAGGTAATAAAAATACCAAAATAGCAAAAACCAAAATGATAACAAAACTGTTTGATATAAATGAAATAACCTTAAAGACAAAATATTGCATTACATCATCAACATACAAAGTAATTTGACTTATTATATTATTGTTTCCTCTTTGTAAATCAACTTCATAAGGAGAATATAGAAAGAAAGAGAGCATTTTTTCTTTAATTTCCAAACCCCATTCACTAATAATTTTATTTTGCCAATACAAAATCAAAATACTATAAATATTCTTAATTATAATTACACCTGCAATTGCACCTCCGATTAATAAAATCATCGGTCTTATACCTGTAATATGATAGTTTTGACTTATATACTGGGCTACAGGATTATACACAACTCTTGAAGGGTTAACTAAAATCATTATAAACGGAAATACAAGTACAATACTTAAAAATTCCAACAAACTTGACATAAATGCCATAAAGAGCATATTTATTAACTTAATTTCATATCCTTTACCGAAATATTTTAAAAATTTAATAAATTTACCTATAAACATAACCTTAATCCTTAGTTTTAAATTATATTATAATTATAAAATTAAAAATATTTTTTAACATAAATATTTGTATCATTTTCAAGTAATTTAATAACAGATAAATATTCATCATATTTTAACGAAAGTTCTTTAGCTAATTTTGCGGTTTTTTCTCTTATCGTGTAATCGTTGGATTGGGCAGTTATTTTTAAAATATTTAACAATTTTTCATCAGGTTTAATTTTATCCGATATATTAATTAAAGCTTCTAAATTCCAATATAAACTGAAATTTTGTTTGTTAGTATTATATGAACGGTTTTGTTTAATACTTTTCATTTCGGACAGGGTATTTTTTGTCTGCAGAATAATTTGTTTATAAAGATAATCAACATCATCAACAAAATAAATCGAGCGGACTATATTTCTTGAAACAGTCGGATTAATATCAATTACGGCTTTTACAAAAGTATTTGCAATATCTTTAGTTTGAAAGAAATTTTTATATTCGGGATTTTGGATAAGTTCTAAAATTATATAAGATGCAGCTTCTCTAATAGGGCCTGACTTGCCTGTAAGGTTAAAAACTATGGCGTCTGCTTCCTGTTGAGAATTAATTTTTTTTATTTCTATTAAACATAATTGTTTTTTAAGGTCATCATTTTTATAAAGTTCCGCTATTAATATTTCATGGTCGAAATCACTTTTGCAGTAGGAATATGCAAGTGCAAGCATTTCCATATTTTTTTCATAATTTTTTTCCAAAAAATTTTCCATAGACATAAATATAGCACAATTGGAGGTTAAAAATGAACTTTAATGAGTATAAAGTAGTTATATAAAATGAAAGACAATTTAGTGAGAGGCAGCGGAATATTATGCATGAAATAGTAAACTTTGTAAAAGAAATATTAATGCTTGAACCAAACGAAAAAATGCCTGTAGGCTTATGTGCATTTGATTGTGAGCCGGAACAAAAGCCAAAAAGAACTATCAAACATAAAAGAAAAACAGAAATGCGTTTATCAGAATTAATGGAGTAAACTAAGATTTATCCAAATGTTTTATAGCATATTCACAACATTGTTGAACAAGATTATTTAAAGAAACTCCTTTATTTTGTGCTATTGTTTGCAGTTCTTGTACAAGTTTTAACGGCAATCTGAAAGTTTTATTTATCATTTCCGGTTTTTCAACTTTAAACATTTTGCACTCCTTATTTTGTATTCTAAGTGCAAATTTCATGTATTTATATACCTTGTTTATGCACTTATTAAGATGAGTGCAAAAAACAATAATTTGTGTTAGTATATTTTATAATATTTTCATTTTATATTTGGAATTAAGGAGTTAAAATTTGACTAAATTTATATTTGATTTAGACGGAACAGTAACAAAACAAGAAACTCTTCCTATAATATCAAATTATTTTAATATACAAGAAGAAATAGATGAACTTACAACGGAAACAGTAAAGGGTAATATTCCGTTTATAGAATCATTTATAAGAAGAGTATACCTATTAGGTAAACTTCCGATAAATCAAGTAGCAGAGTTGCTTGAGAAAGTAGAATTATATCCGAAAGTTGTAAAATTCATAAAAGAACATAAAGAAGATTGTATTATAGCAACAGGAAACCTTGAATGCTGGGTTGAAAAGCTTGCAAAAAAGATAGGATGTTGTTGTTATTGTTCTGACGGAATTATTGAAAATAATAAAGTAGTAAAATTAACAAGAATATTAAAAAAGGAAAATCTTGTTGAACGATATAAAAACGAGGGGCACAAAGTTGTATTTATCGGTGACGGTAACAATGATGCAGAAGCAATGCGGTTTACTGATGTATCAATAGCATCGGGATTGACACATATGCCTGCAAACAGTGTACTTTCCATAGCGGATTATGTAGTATTTAAAGAGGAGGCATTATGCCGTCAACTAAATCAGTTATTATAAGCGGTGCGGGTTTAGGCTCAAGGCTCGGGCTTGCCAAAACAAAGGCATTAATTAATATAAACGGAAAGTCATTAATACACTGGCAATTAGAACTTTTAAAAAATGTGGAAGATATCCGAATTGTTGTAGGTTTTCAAGCTCATGACGTCATAGAAGAAGTAAAAAAATACAGAGATGATGTCATTTTTGTATATAACCATAATTATTTTGATACAAAAACAGGTGCAAGCTATTATTTAGGGGCAAAAGACGGCAATGAATATGCGATAGAAATGGATGGTGATTTGCTTGTTCATCCTGATGATATGAATATGCTTTTAGAGCAAGACGGTGAATGGATTGCATATTCGGACAAAATGTCAGATGATTCTGTTATGGTAAAAACAAATGAAGTAGGCGATGTTATCTTATTTTCTAACGAAATAGGAGATTATGAATGGACAGGACCTTGTTGTATAAAAAAAGATAAACTCAGATATTCATCAGGTCACGTATTTAATCAGCTTGAACCGTTTCTTCCCATGCGGGGTATTAAAATAAGGGCTTGTGATATTGATACTTATGAAGACTATCAGCGTGCACTTAATTTTATAAAGGAGTGGTAAATGAGAATTGACTTTGTACAAGATATCATTGACGTTTTAAGAAGAAAAAAAAACATAATCGATGTTTTAAAAAGGAAAAATTCCCAAATACAATTTTTAGTTTTTTGGTCAGGAACAAAATGCAGTTTAAAATGTAAAAACTGCAGTAATTTAATACCTTATATAGAACAAAAATCTTTTGATGCTCAAGAGTGTATAAATGACTTAAAAAAACTGTTAAAATATAAAAAAATTAAAATAATACAACTCCAAGGCGGAGAAATATTTACCCATCCCGAAGCAGCAAAATTTATAAATGAAATTAATAAATTAAATATCGATTCAATATCGCTTACAACAAACGGAACTGTTATTCCAAAAGAAGAAGTTCTTCAAGCAATAAAAAATAATCCGAATATGACAGTTACTATATCAAACTATGATTGTGCAAAACAAAGTCGTGAAAAGCTGATTAAAGTATTTGAAGAACGAGAAATAAAATATACAATATATAATTTTGCACACAAGGATAACACCTGGTTTAAAACAGGCGAAGATAAAGAAGTTTTTCAATCAGAAGAAAAAGGCAGACAAAATTATGATATTTGTCTGGAAAAATATTGTTTAACACTGGCAAACGGAATTTTATATTCCTGCGGGAAAATTATGGCAATAAATGAATTATACGAAGTAAAAAATGAAACCTCATCGATGCTGAATATCAGAAATCTTGCTCGGGGGGGGGAATTAAAAAGGTTTCTTAGTAATTTATCACACTATAAACAGGAGTGCAGATATTGCAATATAAAAAAGGATGAAAAAATTAAACCCGCAATACAATTAACAAAAGAAGAAGCAGAAGTGATAAAATATCGAAAAAAGCAGAAATACAAAGCATAGCAGAGTTTATGATATAAAAATCACAAATAAAAAAGATTAAAATAATTGCCGAAAATGCTTGATAAGAACCATTGCTTGTCATATAATATTGCAAGATTAGTAAGATATGGAGTTTAGATGATGAATTTAGCAAATATGATGAAACAAGCACAACAAGTGCAAAAAAGATTACAAGATGCTCAAAAAGATTTGGCTGAAACAGAAATTACGGCTCAAGCGGCAAATGGTGCAGTTACTGTTACTTGCGACGGACATGGCAAATTTAAATCAATAAAACTTACAAAACAGGCAATTAATGCTGAAAATCCCGACTCAATAGATGATGAAACCGTTGAAATGCTTGAAGATTTAATTACAACGGCAATGAAACAAGCAACATCAGATGCAGCTAAAAAAATGCAGGATAAAATGAAAGGTATAGTACCGGCAGGTATTAATATTCCGGGATTATTTTAATGGAATATACAAAGCCTTTAGCACAACTTATTGAATTTTTTCAAAAATTCCCCGGAGTCGGCCCAAAATCAGCACAAAGAATGGCATTTCATTTATTAAAAATGCCATCAGGTGAAGTTCAGCGTTTTGCTCAGGCTCTTATTGATGCAAAAGAACAAATACATTATTGTAATATCTGCTTCAATATGTCAGCAACAAACCCTTGCGAAATATGCTCCGATGATAAACGCGACAAATCAATAATATGTGTTGTGGCAGAAACAAAAGATTTAATTGCAATAGAAAAAACTCGCGAATATAAAGGATTATACCATGTTCTTCAAGGCACCTTATCTCCTCTAGACGGAATAGGGGTTGAAGATATCAGAATAAAAGAACTTTTGACAAGAGTTACTGATGAAACGGTTAAAGAAGTTATCCTTGCATTAAGTCCTTCTGTAGAAGGTGAAGCTACCAGCATGTATATTACTAAACTTCTAAAACCGTTTAATATTAAAATATCTAGAATAGCTTTCGGGCTCCCCGTCGGGTCCGATATAGAATATGCGGATGAAATTACACTCGCTAAAGCTATTGAAGGAAGAAGAATTATAGATTAAGGAGATTAAAATGAGTCAAATTACTATCCGCTCTGACAGAGATACCGACTATACATTTACATATAAAGGTGAAGATGTTACACTTCCTGCAAGAAACGTTATCAGTATTGCAAACGGACTTCAAGATGTTGTTCTGCCTACTTGTAAAATGAAAATAGCTAATAATCTTATTATTATAAAAGAATAATTATAAAATTCTTTTATCAGATTCAATATCGAAAAACATTAATTTTTCAGTGTTTATTTTAAGCCGTACTTCGGGTTTTAATTCAAAATCATTATTAACAAATGCACAGCAAGAATAATTATCAATCTTAAAATAAACTAATTTTGAACTGCCAAGCATTTCGGAAATCTCTACTTTAACGGGAAATTCAAAATTACTATTTTCACAATTAAAGTTTTCCGGTCTTATTCCGGTTATAACTTTATTTTTATCTGCTAATTTAATCTTTTGTTCTTCGTTAAGTTCAAAAGCAATGCCGTTAATTGTAATTTTATTATCTTTAATTTCCGTTTCAATAAAGTTCATGGAAGGAGAACCCAAAAAGCCCGCGACAAATTTATTAACAGGATTATTAAACACTTCATCGGGAGTACCAATTTGTTGAATAACCCCGTTGTCAATAACTGCAATCCTATCTCCCATCGTCAGTGCTTCTGTTTGGTCATGTGTAACATAAATGAAAGTTGTCTGAAGCTTTTGATGAAGTTTTTTAATCTCGGCTCTCATTTGTACTCTTAACTTAGCATCCAGATTAGATAAAGGTTCATCCATCAAAAATACCTTGGGATTACGTACAATGGCTCTGCCTAATGCAACTCTTTGCCTTTGACCGCCTGATAACTGTTTGGGTTTTCTTGTCAAAAGTTCTGTTAAATCAAGTATTTCTGCCGCTTCTTTTACTTTTGCATCAATTTCTTTCTTTGAGAGTTTTCGCATTTTTAATGGAAATGCAATATTTTCATAAACACTCATATGCGGATATAATGCATAATTTTGAAATACAAAAGCTACATCTCTGTCTTTCGGATGCACATTATTAACACACTTTTCACCGATAAATATTTGACCGTCGGTTATTTCTTCCAAGCCCGCTATCATTCTTAAAACAGTTGACTTTCCGCAGCCTGATGAACCAACCAATACTAAAAACTCTTTATCTTTAATACTCAAAGAAACATTATCAATTATTTTTTTCTTATCATATATTTTTACAACATTTTTTAATTCAACTTGAGCCATTACTTAGAACTGTTATCCTCTAATATTGTTTTATCAACGGGAATAATAAATATAAAAGAAACCTGATTTGCAAGCTGATTATTTATCCACATTTCACCTTTTAATTTATTAATAAATTTCTTTGTACTACCTAAAAGCAAACTCTGCAATAAAAACTTTTTAGAATTTTTTTCTACTTGAACATAAGGATCAATTATATCAGGGCTGCTGTAAATAGAAGCATCCAAACCCTTACAGGCAATTTCAAACATTAAATAAGATTTTTCGTTAATCTTTTCGTTAACCTCTAACCCTTTTGAAAGAAGAAATTCCGGAACCGGAGTATCTATATTTATTAATATAGCCCCGGTAGACATTAAATTTATCGCATTTTCAATTATATTTAATACTATCGAAGTAAATATGTTCTTATCAAAATAACAGTTTTGTCTGACAGTTTCCGCCACATTTACGGATATTTTAATATCCTTATTTGCTAATTTTACATTTATTTCATTTACAATAACATTTAAAACAGTATTTAAATCAAAATTTTGGTAATCTAATTTATAAATATCCGATTCAATCTGTGATAATTCAATAAGCTTTTCAATAAATAACAGAAGCTCCGATGAATTAGTATTCATAATTTGAAGATATTTAGTTTGTTTTTCGTTAATATCTCCGCTTAATCCTTCAAGCATGGCTTGAGAAAAACCTACTACCGAATGCAAGGGAGAACATAAATAATTAGACATTTTTGATAAAAGCACATTTTTTGTATGGTTTAATATTTTATGTGCCTGACGCTCTGTAATCAACTGGTCTAAAAGCGAATGATCCTGAGTATTATCAATAATGGTCAATATATATCTTTTTTTATTATTTGAAGAAACGTCTGTTACTTTAACATCAGTAATTTTAGTATTTTGTTCTTCCGAAACAATTTTCAATATTTGTTTAATTTCTTCATCTTTATTGGCAATAATATTATCCGAATTAATAATAAAGTAATCATTAATATTTTTACCGCGAAGTTTTTGCGTTTCAAAAAGTTTAAATGCTTTTTTATTTGCGTAAAATATTTTACCGGTTTCATCAATAACAAGAACTGCTTCAGGCAAGTATGTTAATATTTGATATTGTTTTCCCCAGATTAAATTTAATAAATTCATGTAAAATTCCCTAATATTCCACAAAATTTATTTTAACACACCATTTGAGAAATTAAAACAGTATTAACTTATATATTCTTTTAAATATTTATTTTATAACTCAGCAGACTGAAATATTAATTTAGAAGCCTTTCATGTTATTTATAATAAATCAACATCGGATACCTGCATAGGAGTACCCATCAGTTTTTCCAAATTTGCAGCCGATACGTGATAATTTAACAATGTATTATAATAATCAAGTTGAGAATTTCTGTAAGTAGTTTCGGCATCTTTTAGCTCAATTGCATCACCTAAACCGACTTTGTATCTGCCTGATGCTTGGTCATATTGTTCTTTTGCCTGATCCATATTTAATTTTGCAACGGAAATACTCTCTTGAGCCGTAGTTAAATTTAAATACGCCTGTTTTACTTCAAAATATATATTTTGTTTTGTATTTTCATAATCTGCCAAATCTTTCTTATAAGTAGCTTTTGCCTCATCCATTTGTTTTTTAAGTAAAAGCAAATTTACGGTTTGATAATTTAACTGAGCTCCTACTTGATAACCGTAATCGGTATCAACTCTTTTACCGCCTCTTGAATATGAAGCAAAACCTGATATATTAGGAGTAAATGCCCTTCTTGAAGCACGTACCAAAAGTTTTGATGCATCCGCCTTTTTCTGTGCCGCCAAAAGCTCAGGGCTTGTTTCATATGCGGTATTAACAGCCTCATCAATACTTATACCGTATGCTTTTGTCGAAAGATTGTCCGTTACATCATAATCAGAATATTCGGGAGTTCCCATAGCATTACTTAACTGGACGTAAGCTATTTTTAAAGTATTATTTGCCTGTATCAAATTGAGTTTTGCTCTGCCAAGATTGTATTCAGCGGTCAAAACATCTATTTTAGCTTTTGTTCCGATATCATAATATGCCTTTGCCTGTTCTAAATGCAAAGTAAAATCTTTAACGGTATCTTCATATACTTTTACTTGCTGCTGAGCAAATAACAGATTATAATATGCTTGCTTTACGGTAAATATAACGGTATTAATACTGTTTTCCAAATTATATTGAGCAGCTTCATAAGTTCTTTTTGCCAAATCAGCCTGTGCTTTTGTTTTACCAAAGTCAAATAACAGCATATTACCAGAAACGGTAGGAGTATAGAACATATCATATACTTGAGTAGGAAAAGCAAAGTTCGACATCTGCATATCGTTTCTTGAATAACTTACGCCTGCTGAAAAAGTCGGGAAATAATTTGACCATGCTTGAGCTATTTTGCTTTTATAAATTTCCGCATTCCCCATAGCTGATTGTATTAAAGGGTGTTTTTCAAGTGCTATTTTTACACACTCATCTACTTCCATTATTCTTGTTGTATTTACGCTTCCTTGATACGCGGTATCTGTTAAAACCTTATTTCCGTCGTTTGAATTAACTGCGGGAAACTCATTATTTTGAGTATTTTCTTGTTTATTTTCAGCAGTTTTTTCATCTTTATTTAAGTTCATTTTTTGTTTTAAAGCTTTTTTTGCAGCCTTTTGTTCCGCTTTCTTTTGTTTTTCAGCTTCTTTTATTTGCTTCTTTTGTTCTTTTTCCACGGATTTTATGGTTTTTTCGGGCTCGGCTGTTTGTTTAATCTTTTTCTCTTTATGGAAAACTTTTTCAAATTTTTGTTTAAAAGTAGTTTTTTCGACCTTTGTTTGATTAGTTTCAAAGTGTGAAGATGTTACGTTAACAACATCATCTCTGAAAGGATTATCATCGGCAAATACAGGCATTGCCATCAAAATAAACATTAATATAAATAATTTTTTACTCATTTTTCCACTCTACTCTTACTTAATTATTTGTTTGTTGTTTTTTCCTTTTTGCCATATTTTCAACAAAAGATTGAACAAGTACATAGAAAACAGGTGTTAATATAGTACCTATAGTTGCCGCTGCTGTCATACCACCAAAAACTGTAGAACCAACGGAAATTCTACTCTGAGCACCTGCTCCCGTTGCGAAAACCATAGGTAATACACCGAATACAAATGCTAAAGCCGTCATCATAATAGCTCTAAATCTTATTCTTGCCGCTTCTATAGCAGCATCTTCTATACTTAATCCTTTATTTTCATGCAAATCTTTTGCAAATTCTACGATTAATATGGATTGCTTTGCGGCAATACCTATCAAAGCTATCATACCTACTTGAGAATACAAGTCAAACGATTGACCTATCATTAATTGGAATATTAAAGCACCTAAAGCCGCAACAGGAGCTATTAATAATACCGCAACAGGTATTGACCAGCTTTCATAAAGTGCAACAAGGAACAAATATACGAAAGTCAGTGCCAATGCAATAACTACACCTGTTTGTCCTGATGATTCACGCTCTTGCAGTGAAGTACCCGACCAGTCATAACCTACATCTTTTGGCAGAGTCTTTGTAGCTACCTGTTCCATGGACTTCATCGCTTCTCCTGAACTTTTGCCCGCAGAACCTTGCCCTGAGAACTGTACACTTCTATATTGGTTAAATCTTGTAATAGATGCTGCACCTACTGTTTGTTCTATATCAATCATTGTCATTAAAGGCACCATTTGCCCGTTCATATTTTTTACATATATTTTTTCAATATCCGTAACTTTGTTTCTGAAATCATCTTCAGCTTGCATTTGAACTTTAAATACACGGCCTAACTTATTAAAGTCATTTATATAATATGAACCTAAAGTTGAAGCTAAAGTTGCATATAATTCTTGTATATTAACATTTTGAGCTAAAACTTTTTCATAATCAATATTTAACCTGTATTGCGGAACATTTGCCTGATAAGTAGTATAAACACTGCTTAGACCCTTATCTTGGTTAGCTGCATAAGTTAATTGGTTAGCAAACTTTTCAATATCTTGCAAAGAGTGCTCGCCTTTAGATAGCATTTGAAACTCAAAACCGCCTAACATACTCATACCTGATATAGCAGGGGGTGAAAACGCTGCGATTGATGCTTCGTTTATCTTCGCCGCTCGAGCTCTCAATTCTTTTAATATTCCGTTATGTGATAAATCGGTAGGCCTGCCTTGAATTTTTCTTATTATCCAATTCCAAGGATATATTTTTCTTTCATTCCACTCTTTTAACGGAACAATACAAAATGCTTGGTTTGTAGGCCCGATACCTGCAAAGGTAATAATTCTTTCAGGCACAACACCATCAATCTGTTTTACTTCTTCGGTTAACTTTAAAAGGACTTCCTGTGTCTTATTTAATGCAGAGCCCGGCGG
>CANRMD010000016.1 GCA_947631645.1 Candidatus Gastranaerophilales bacterium | reverse complement strand
GAGTTTTTTATAAAAATATTTTCAGATAATATTTTAATTGCTGTTAATCTTGAAAATAATCCGGAAGAAAGAAATACAAAAATACAAAAAATGTTGAATATCGTTGCTAATATTCAAAATGAAGCTTTAGATTATGATTATTTAATCCGTGGTGCTATTACTATTGGCGAATTTTTTCACAATGATATTTTTGTATATGGTAAAGGATTAATTGAAGCAGTTAATATAGAAGAAAATATTGCGATATTCCCAAGAGTTATTGTTAATGAAGAAATAAAACAACTATTCCCACAATATATTTTTGAAGATGTTGATGGCAATTATATTGTAAATAATTTAGTATTTAATTTTAATCCTCTTAATCTTCAAACATTAAAATATACTTTATTAGAATTATTAAAAAAAAATAATAAAGATGAAAGAATAAAACAAAAAATTATGTGGCTTATTTCATATTATAATAGCTTTAATAATTATTGGAAAAGTCTTGACCCTTATTCTTGTCAATTTATTACACAAGAAGATATAAATAACTTTTTATAGTGTATAGTTTTGTTTGCTGACATAACCCCTCAATAATTTTTTATCTACACTTTTCAACCATGACTTGTTTTTTTGTTTAAAAATTTTGAGTCCTTTTTGGAGTAATAAAAGTCCGTTTTTATCCAATTTCAAAATGAGAAAATCATCTTATTTCCGACCACCGAAATTGGCATTGTGTTTGTAACAGAGACGAATAGACGACAAAAAACTTCCGACTCAATACGGACATTAAAATACAAACTCTTTTGATATTTTTTTAGAGTTGTGCGAAGCGTGAGAACTTGCGAGCAATTTATACAAATAAAAAAATCGGAACGACAAGATTTGAACTTGCGACCCCTACCACCCCAAGGTAGTGCGCTACCAGGCTGCGCTACGTCCCGATTTATAATTTGCTATTCAGTTTTCAATTTAGACCAGGCTGCTACCTCTCCTCGAACGATACTCAATCGTTCTCGTCGGCAGAGTGTCCCGATTTTTGATTTTCTATTCAGTTTTCAAATTTTGAGCAAAAGCAAAATATTACTATAACTCAATTTATATTCAGTTTAGCATTTAAAAAAATTTTTTCAATATTTGAATTATTTTATTCTAACATCACATTTTGCAATTAAATTACCATCGGATTGTTTAAAATGTTGAATAAACAATTCCTGAACAGTTTTCCCTATTCTTTTTGAATGGTTTTTCATAGCCTTAATTTGGGCGTTGGAATATTTTTCAAAATATTTTTCAACATTTGCAATAGTGTACGTTTTATTTGGATCTATAGGTTTGTTGGTTTTAGCTTCATATATATATTGATTTAAATTTGCTTTTTTACCCGCTTTATAATCTTCAAGTAACCTTGTTCTGTCAATTATTAAACCGGAGTATTGCACTAAACTATTTTGGTTAGGACTTTTTTCGTTAAATAATAAATTTCTTAATACAAGTAATGTTAATTCTTTGCCCGTAACTTCCGTCAAAAATATTTGTGCCTCATCAGAACGTATTCCCGTCAAGGTATTTAAAACATCGAAATTTGATATTTCCGCCTCTTGAGTAACTTTTAAAGAATGTCTGATTGCGGAAGAATTTAACGCAAAAAAGTCTGTTTCGGGATGTGTTTTTCTAATTTCTTCCAAAACAGAATCTGTAATAAAATTAGCAAGAAAATTATTACCTTTTCTAATATTTTCAATACTTAACTCATGTATATACGGATTATCCGTTTTAATTGAATATCTCTTTTTTAAATCATTTCCAAAAAGTTTATTATATAACTTAAACAAAGGTCCTTTTTTTGAATTTTTAAGAGGAGAAAATTCACAATAATCAATCGGTTGTTTATTTCCGTCGTCATCAAACATAATTTTTGCATTGGCAAGCTTTTTAAAATTCTGTGATAACGGTATTATAGGAACTTTTTTTACATGTCTAACTTTTTCCCTGTGTTCATGAGCATCAAAGACTAAATCAACACTTGATTCTCTAATCAAATTTTCCGCAAATTTAACTCCCGTATGAGAAAGTAATACAACAACTCCTTTTGGATTATCTTTTTTAAATTTTAAAATTTTGTTCTTACAATCATTCAATGTCTTCTCATAATCATTTTTTTGAACCGAATTTTGAGTTTTATCAATATTATCTTTAAACACAACACCGTCTAAATTTCTTTGATAACTCAGCATATTAACGGGGCTTACACCCAAGAATAATATTTTATGTTTTAAATGAGGATTTTTATCATCTTCAACTTCAAGAATTTTTTCGTTAATAATCTTATCACCCGAAATACTTCTTTTAAATGCACCTGATTTATCTATATCTAAGTTTGTCATTAAAATTTCAGCATCAGTTTCAGATAAAACTTTATCTAATAAATCAACCCCCGAATCAAATTCATGATTGCCGGGAGTAAATAGCGACAGTGTATTTTGAGCAATATTCTTAATCTGAGATATAAATTCATTAAGAATATCCAGTTGAAAAAAAGCTAAAGGTTTATCAGGTTCAGAAGAATAACCTTGTCTTGCCCCGTCCATAAACCAATCACCTACTACTGCCAAAACATTGTAATTACCTTTTTTATTTTTACAAAATATATCTTCCTGTCTGTCACGAAGTTCTTCCAAAGCTTTATTTGCATCAGCTAAATTCCCATGAGTATCCGAAAACGCATTAATGGAGATTTTCGCAGCTCCAAACATAGGTGAATGAATATTTTGTTTTATACGGGAAATTAACATACCCTAATAATACATATAAATCTCTTTAATTGTTTGTTTTTTGAACAAATTTTACATTGCTAAATATAAAATTAATTCATGATAAAATACCCTTAGGAGAGTATCAAATGAAAATATGTATTATAGGTACAGGTTATGTCGGTTTAGTTGCAGGTGCGTGTCTTGCGGATATGGGCAATACCGTAATATGTACGGATAATAATTTTGATAAAATTAATAAACTTCAAAATGGTATTATTCCTATATTTGAACCCGGACTTGAAGAAATAATAAAAAATAATGTTAAAGAAAATCGTTTAACTTTTACATCAAATATTGCAGAAGCAATAAAAACATCCAAAGTTTGTTTTATATGTGTTGCCACACCCCAAGATAATAACGGTTTGTGTAATCTTGATATGGTATTTGATGTTGTTAATGAGATTGCATCAAATTTAAATGAATATAAAGTAATAGTAAATAAATCAACAGTACCAGTCGGTACAGCCGAAAAAATAACACGAATTATTAAAAATATAACAGATATACCTTTTGATGTTGTGTCTAATCCCGAATTTTTAAAACAAGGTGCTGCTATTAATGATTTTTTATCACCCGATAGAGTAATTATAGGTTCTGACTCCGATAAAGCATCACAGATAATGAAAGAAATTTATTCTTCTTATTTTAAGACAGCAGACAGAATGATATTTATGGATGTTAAATCCGCAGAAATGACAAAATATGCCGCTAACGCATTCTTAGCAACAAAAATTTCATTCATAAATGAAATATCAAATTTATGCGAAAAAGTCGGAGCCAATATTGAAAAAGTAAGAACAGGTATTGCCGCTGATTTAAGAATAGGTAACAAATTTTTATTTCCCGGTATAGGATATGGCGGAAGTTGCTTCCCTAAAGATATTAATGCCTTAATTAATATGGCAAATCAATATAATACGGATGGAAGCTTATTTGAAGCAGTAAAAAAAATTAATGAAAATCAAAGAAAATTATTTTTTGAAAAAATATTAAATTTTTATAACGGAAATATCGAAAACAAAACATTTGCGATATGGGGTTTGTCTTTTAAACCCAGAACAAATGACATGAGAGAAGCACCATCTGTTGATATTATTAATCTTTTATTGAGTCATGGAGCAAAGGTTAAAGCATATGACCCAAAAGCAGCGGAAAATGCTAAGAAAATTTTTAAAGATAATATTGTTTATTCTTCTTCAGCTTATAATGCACTTGAAAATTCAGATGCACTGATACTTTTAACCGAATGGAACGAATTCAGACACCTTGATATAGAAAAATTTAAAAGTTTAGTAAAAGACTTAACAATTTTTGACGGAAGAAATCAGTATAATGCAGTCAAATTAAAAGAGTCGGGAATAAATTATATAAATTTCGGAGCTTAACATTTAATTAAATATTAAGTTTTTTTAAAATCAATTTTTTACCGTCATTACTTACTTACACAAGAAAAAAAAATTTTTTTTTACAAAAAAATTTGTAAAAGCATGATTATTTTTTGTTATAATCAAGACTTCAAATAGCAAAATTTATTTTTTGACGATTTAGAACGAATGTAGAGTGTATGGAAAGAGATTATGAAAATTAATTCTATTACAACGAATACAGGGTATCCAAAGAGTAACAGCTTGGCTAAATGGAGTGCGGATAAACACGAGAGAACTGAGCAAAATCAAAAAAATGAATATTATAAAATAAACACGACCATCAAGAGTAATTCTGATGGTCGTGCGAGTTTTAAAGGCGGTGTTCCTCTCCTCCACAGAGCTGCAAGCTTTGCATCAGATTACCCTATCGTAGCCGAAGCGGCATTTGCCTTATTAATAACCTGCGGATTAAGACCATTATGTATTATGGCTACCGCAAAAAACGAAGAAGACAAAGAAAAGTGTTCCTATCAAGCAGCAAAATCAGTAGCCTCAGGTGTTGTCGGATTAGTAATGTCGGCAATTATCGGTTCAACAATCGCACTTGCTACTAAAAACGCCAATAAAAACGGAGCATTTAAAATGCCTGAAGAAATGAAAGCTAAATCACAAGAACTTGTTAAACAAGGTGTTGATGCTTTAACTAATTTAGGTAAAAAATTAACAACCGATGGTAGTGCATCTGAACTTACTCAACAAATTTCAGCTTTAACTGACGGCGGAAAAATGAATTTATCAATATTCAAAAAAGCCGGTAAAGGTGCTCAAAAATTATTCCAAGAAAAAATTAAAGAAGTAGCTCCCGAAATTTCAGATACCGTTTCAAGAGCTTTAAAAGAACAGCAAATCATTAATAACTATGCTAAAACAGGCAAAAATGTTATGGATAAACTTTTCCAACCCATATTTATGCCGTTAAGAGCTAATGTTACCGTTGCTTTAATTCCTTTTATACTCGGATTATTCGGTTTAAAGAAAGGTGGCTCAAAGCCTAAAGAGCAAGAACAGGAAAATCTTCTCAAAACTTTAAATTATGAAGTTTTTCAAACCAGTACCGAAAAAGAAATATTTAAATCATTTTTGGAGGTAACCAACAATGAAAGTAAATAACATTAATAATCAATATAATTATTCTAAGCCGTCATTCAAAGGTTTAACTCCAAAACCTGTTGTACAAGGACTTTCTAAGTTCTACGAAAATGTTGCGGCAACAAAACCGTTTCAATCTTTTATTAAAAATTTCAGTAAATCAGACAAAACCTTTACACATATATTAGTTGCAGAAAGCTGCTTCTTGTCAGGTTTTTATATGATTAATACTTTGAGGAATAAAAAAATAAAAAAAGAACAAAAACCTCAAATGATAATAAATGATGCTTTAACGTTGGGAGTTTCAACAGCAGGAGCTTATTTGCTTGAAGATAAAATAACCGATGTCGTTATGAAAGGTTCTGAAAAATATTTTGCTAAGAATAAAGATTTTTATATGAATCTTGGCAAAAAAGCTCAAGAAGTTTTCTCACCTAAAACCGAATTACTTGCAAAAGTAGGAGAAGCAGCATCTAAAACAGGTGATGATATGGCAAAAGGTGTTGAAAGTGTTGTTTCAACATTAGGTTCACATTTAAAATCCATTGTTCAACAAGAAGGTTCAAAGAAAGCTTTTCAAATAACTCCTGATAAATTTGAATCCGTAAAATCTTCGGTTGTTGAAGCAATTAAATCATCAGGCAGTGCAGAAAAAGCAAAAGAAACAGTTAAAGGACTTGTTGACGATGTTTATAACGTTGCTTCCGCCCGTGCCGAAGCTGATAAAACTTTATCAGGTATTAATAAATTAAAAGTTCTTGTTATCTTAGGTTTGATATACAGATTCTTAGGTCCTGTTATTATCACTCCTATAGCTAATAAATTAAGTTCTAAATTATTTGCTAAAAAACAGGAAAAAACAGAACAAGCAAAATAATTATTTTAATTATTATAAAAAAGAGTCATTAATGACTCTTTTTTTTGACTTATTAAACTTTTTCATTAAATAAACAAATAAGTAAGTAACTTTTTTCAAAATAATTTGTTAACATATCTTTACAATTTTAAATTAAAAACTAAAGTTTCAATTTAAACAGCCGATAAAGAATATGGAAACAATAACAATGGAGAAAAAGGAAAATGGGTTTAGCAGCTTCACAAGCAAGATTTTTAGGCATCACTGCAAGAAAGTCAAACATAGAATACGAAGGTCAGCAAGTTAACCAACAACGTACCGCATTAGCTGAAGAAGTTAACTCGTTGTACAACAAATTATTATCATTAGAAGTTCCGATAGCTCCTGATGTTACAAAATTCTATGAAACAGACTATTCATTTGAATTAACAAATACATCATCAAGTGATGGTTCATATTTGATTAAAAGTTATTATGAAAATGCAGACGGTTTAACATACACCGTTAATGCAGAACGTACATACAAAAAACAAGTTGCAGTCGGAACAAAGATGCAAAGTGAACAATATCCGATCCACAAAGATGAAGAAACAGGCAAATATTACATAAACGGTTTGGATGAAAACCCGCTGGAACTCACAAAATTAACAAAAGAAAACAGTCAATCAACAATTGAAATGATAAAAGAAGCATACGGACAAAGTGAAATCACAGGTGATTCTTTATACTTCTATAAAGATGCTACAGGGTTAACTCACTATTTAGATGCTGCAATTGTTGAAAGTGAAACTTTACCGGAATTCTATTCAACATATGCAAAAGATCAAAAAGAATTCACAGAACCGATTGTATTTGAAAATGCAACTTTAACATTTGATGCTAATAACAGAATGAGCGGTATCAATGTTGATGATTTAGGAACATTCCAAGTAAATACACAAAGAGTATACAATACTGAAGAATATGATGCAGCACTTCGTGATTATACAATGAGCAAAGAAGAATACGACAAAATGGTTGCAGATTTGAACGCTCAAACCGAATCACTTCAACAGGAAGATAAAGTCTTAGAATTAAGATTAAATCAAGTAGATACGGAACAAAACGAACTTCAAACAGAATTAGAAGCAGTAAAAGCAATACTTGATAAGAACGTTGAAAATACATTCAATACATTCTCATAGAGTGAAGAAAAAATAAGTTAAAGCAAGGTTAGTAAACACAAATAAACACGGTAGGAAAGTAAAAGATGAGTTACAAAAATGATAGTTATCTGGTCATATCGAACAAATACGGAAGTTTAAGCAGCGATGCGAAGGCGATGTTATTTGAGACATATGACCTTTTGCGTGATTTAACCGTTAGCGGTTCCGCATCAGACGGTGCCGGTTTTGGTACAGCAGGCAGTTTCTTGTGGAAACTTGCCAGCATGATTTCACCGGGGTCATTTATGTCAACCATGGGCGGTGGTACAGCTTTAAACATTCCGGGTACTTCTTATTGGTCTCCTAATATACAAACAAGTGGTGTAAATTCTGCATTTGGCATCGGGTCTTTATCTCAATATTCCGGTTTCACGGGAGGTGCCAGCCCTGTTGTTCAAGGTTTCGGAACAAGTACGGAAGAAGGTTATTTAACAGGTGGTGCATCTTCATTAACATCTGTTGCAGAAATTGCTAACTCTGCTGCCGTTAATGCACTGGGTTATACCGCAGGTTTAGCTTCCGGCTTTGGCTTTGGTGACAGCTTCTTATTGCCCGCAGCCGGTGTAGTCGCAGGTTTTGGCGGTATATTACAAGCAATATCTCCTTACCTCGGTTCTTTTGGTCTTGGCACCACGATGATAGGTAACTTACTTCAAGGTTGTTCAAGTGCTCCTTTAGCTGCTTATCAAAAAGTTACCAGCAGTATTTTAAATAACGCCGATGTTATTTTACAAAATAAAGTTAAAAACATTGAAACTGTTTGTAAAATGTTAGATGCTCAAAACGATGTTGTTAAGAAGATGTTAAAAGATGACGTTGACGGTATGAAAGATAAACTTAACAATTTAGGTTAATAATTTTAAGCCCTCAAACGAGGGCTTTTTTAATATATAATTTTAATATGAATAAAGTTATTGGCAGAAATTTTTATAAAGATAAAACCATACTTGTTGCAAGAAATTTGCTTGGTAATATTTTATGCAGAAGAATGAGTTCAGGAGAGATTTTAAAAGGAATAATAGTTGAAACAGAAGCATACACTCAAGAAGAACCATCTTGCCATGCATATAGAGGAATAACAAAAAGAAGTTCCACAATGTTTAAAAAAGCGGGGATAGCTTATGTTTATTTTACATACGGAATGTACCACTGTTTAAATATAATAACGGAAAAAGAAGGTTTTGGCTCCGGAGTTTTAATTAGGGCAATAGAACCCTTAAGTGAAGATTTAAACAATACAAACGGCCCATCTAAACTCTGCCGTGAGTTAAATATTACACGGGAACTTAACGAGGTTGATATTTGCACGAGAAAATCTCCGCTATGGCTTGAATATGGCAGCCCCGTTGAAGATAAAAATATTATTCAAACAACAAGAATTGGCATAAAACTCGCGATAGACTTGCCTTGGAGATTTTACATAAAGGATAATAAATTTGTATCGAAAAAGTAAGCTTAAATTAAAAACTTTCCGTTTTCATAAATAAGTTCATCATCAGCGTATATTTTACCGCCGTTTTTCATATTTTTAATTAAGTCCCAATGTAAGCCTGATACATTTTTACCGCCCGTATCAGGATATGATGCCCCGACTGCCATATGGATTGAACCGCCGATTTTTTCATCAAACAAAATATTTCCGGTAACATCCTGAATCATTTCATTTGTACCGATAGCGATTTCTCCTACAAATCTTGAACCTTCATCCATATCAAGCAAATTATTTAAGAAATCTTCACCTTTTTCTGCTTTAGCGTCAACAACTTTTCCGTTTTCAAGTGTTAATAAAACTTTTTGAGCTTCATTACCCCGATAAATCTGCGGAAAATCAAAATATATTTGACCGTTTGCACTATCTTCAACAGGAGAAGTATAAACTTCGCCGTCGGGGAAATTACACTCACCGGCACAGCTTTTCCAAATTCTGCCCGATACATTAAATGTAATATCCGTTTTTTCGCCCGTTATATGAATTTTTGATTTTGTGTTTAAGTAATTTGCAATTTTTTCCTGAGTTTCACCTATTTTCTGCCATTTTTTAACAGGGTCATCAATATGAAGCCAGCAGGATTTTATTAAAAATTCACTGTATTCATCAAGCGACATTTTAGCTTCCTGAGCCAAAGCCTGAGTGGGAAAATCTGCTATAACCCATTTTAAATCACCGTCAGCTGCTCTTTTTAACATTTTTTCAGATAAATGTTTCATAGCTTTAGAGCGTTTTGCCATTTTTTTTGAATCACATCTCGCCATATTTTTTACGTTAAACGGAGCCCCGATTGATATTAAGTTTTTAGCTTTATCATATTCAAGCTCTGTCATAGGGTCAATATATTCAAGCTGTTCATCAGATGCATTTTTAATATAAACTTCATTTAAGCCTTCTACACCCATCCTTACAACAGGGTATGCACCTTTTTTAAGCACTTGTTTATATATTTCTTTAACTAACGGCTGTGATTGATATGAATCTGTCCTGATTATTGTCAGCTCGCCCTTTTGAACTTTAACTGAATAATCTACCAATACTTTAGCATATTTTTCCCATAAATTTTCCATTTTTATACCTCATCATTATTTAAAGCATTTAATCTGCCTAAATAGATCCCTCTTTTGGAGGTCTTAATAAATTCGGTTAATCTTAATATATTTTTATCTTCAGGGAACATTTCCTCAAGTTCCTTTACAACGTTAGAAAGGGTTGTTTTTCTTGCTTCAATTAATCTGTATGCTTCTCTTATGTTTTTAATTTCGTCTGAAGAAAAGCCTCTTCTTTTTAAGCCGATTACATTAGGCCCGTGTAAAACGGCAGGGGCACTTGCTGCCTTTGCAAAAGGCGGAATATCCATTCTGGCGGCAGAAAAACCTGAAATTATAACATATTCACCTATTCTTATATTTTGATGATAAACACTCATACCGCCTAAGAATGCACATTTTCCGACATGAACATGCCCGCCGATTGTTGCTAAGTTGGCAAAAATAGCTTCATCTTCAACAACGCAGTTATGAGCAACATGGCTTGATGCCATAAATAAACATTTATCACCGACCTTAGTAATTGCCCCATCTTCGCCTGCAGCACGGTTAATTGTTACATATTCTTTTATTATACAGTTTTTTCCGATTACGGCTTTTGTTTTTTGCCCCTTATAACTTAAATCTTGCGGTGCCGTACCTAAGCTTGCAAACGGATAAATTGTTGTTCCGTCGCCTATTTCGCAATTTTCCAAATAAGCATTAGCTATTATTTTTACGTTTTCTCCCAAAACTACGTTATCTCCGATTATAACATTCGGTCCTATTTCACAGCTTTCAGGTATTACAGCATTTTCAACTATTATTGCCGTTTTATGAATTGTCATAATTTTCTCCTATTTATTACCGACCATTGAAAACATTAAATCTGCTTCAACAGCCACATGTCCATCTACCAAACCTTTTGCGTGTACTTTTGCAATCGGCCCTTTTACTTTTAAAAGTTCTGATTCAATTTCAAACTTATCACCGGGTATTACTTGTTTTCTAAATCTTACCCCGTCAATTCCCGCATATAAGAATAATTTATCTTTATATTCAGGCAAAGGAACTAAGCATCCTGCCGATACCTGAGCCATTGCTTCTAATTGCAATACTCCGGGGAATACGGGGTTGCCCGGAAAATGTCCCGTAAAAAATGCTTCATTTACGGTTAAATTTTTGTAACCCTTACAATATTTACCCGGTACGCATTCGGTAATTCTATCTACCAAAATAAAAGGATACCTGTGAGGTATTAAATCCATTATTCCTTTAATATCGAACTGTAATACTTGTTCTTCCGTCATTATGCCTCCAATACTAACTTATTTTTTAATTCTTTTGCCACTATACTATGTACCGTATGTCCCGCTTCTTTTACTATAATTTCACCTTTAAAGTTTAAAATATTGCATCCCGAAAGGTAAAAATCACCGATTAAATCAAGTATTTTATGTTTAATTGGTTCAAATTCAGATTTTAACTCTGCGGTATACCCGTCATCAGTGAGTCCAAGTGTGTTTTCCAAACTTGCACCTCTTCCATAACCTGCCTTTTGGAGCATTTCAAGCTCTGCTAAATATCCGAATGTTCTGGCCTCGATTATTTCGTTTAAATTGTTTAAATCTAATGAAACCCAGCGGTTTTTTAAATCTTTATGCTTATAATTTACACTGTATGTCAAATTCAATTTATCGGAAGGTAAAACAATTAAATGGGTTTTGCCGTTTAAGTAATAAACAGGTTCTTTCACGGTCAGTTTTTTTTCTTCGGGGTTACTTATTCCCGCATTTTTAAATGCTTCAACCCATTTTTTAGAGCTTCCGTCCAAAATAGGTAATTCGAAATGAGTTAAATACACATCTAAAGCATCAATTTTACATATTGCACAAGCAGCCATAAAATGTTCTATAAGCATTACTTTAATTTCGTTATTGCCTATGACTGTGCAATGCTCTGTAGAAACGACATTATCAATATTTGCTTCTATTGTTTTATTGTTAAAATGAAAACGGATACCTTTTTTTTCCGACGGACACACCTTAGCTTCTGAATTTATCCCCGTCATTAAGGCTACAGAGTTTAATATGACTTCCTTATTAATTGTTGCCATATTATAAGTCCTTTAATAAGTGTTCGTACTCTTTAAACTTATTAACAAGTTCTTCCGCTTTTTTCATGTTTTTCATTTGTTTAATGAAATCTTTTCTGGGCATAGCGGGAGCACCGATAAGAATGGATTTTTCGGGGAAGCTTCTTGTAATACCGGCTTTTGCCATAATAATTGAATCGCTTCCTATTTCAATATGGTCTGCCATACCGACTTGACCAGCTATAACGGTTCTGTCCCCGATTTTACAACTGCCCGCGATACCGACTTGTGAAACAATCATACAGCCCTTACCGATTTTACAATTGTGCCCGATTTGAACAAGATTATCAATTTTGGTTTGTTCGCCAATAACTGTATTTTCTATTGTACCTTTATCAATACAGGTATTTGCACCAATTTCAACATCATCTTCTATAACAACAGAACCGACAGAAGGAATTTTATAAATTTTTTGGTCAGAATTATCCTGTTTTACACTGCCTTCTTGTCTTGCATTTTCAACATTGTTAGGGTTTTCAGTAACAAAGCTGAACCCGTCTGCCGCAATGCTGACTCCGTGCTGTAAAATAACTCTGTTGCCTATAATTGCGTTGTCACCAATGTTGCACCCCGGGTGAAACAGACAGTTTTCTCCGATTTGAACGCTTCTTCCTATATATGTATTAGCCAATATTTTTGTATTTTTTCCGACCGATACGTTTCTTGATATAACAACATTTGGTCCGATTGATACATTTTCACCGAGTTTTGCCGTCGGATGAATTGTTGCACTCGGATGAATTCCTACTGTACTTTCAGGCGGCATATAGAATAAATGAAGTAATTTCATCATGGCTAAACGAGGACGTTCCGCTTCTATCGTTGAAATCAATTCCGAGGTAACTCCTATCGGAACTAATGCTGCTTTTGCTTTTGTTTTGGACAAATTTTCTATTTCATCTTCATTTAAAGCAAGTGCTAAAGTGTTTTCATCAGCCAATAACGGAGGCCCTAACCTTGAAATCTTTACATCTTCAAGCTTTGTTAAAATACCGCCTACAATTTGCGATATTTCTTCAAGTGAATATTCCCTCATTGTATCTATATCCCTCATAATTATATTCCTCTTTTGATTATATTTATTGTAATACGAGGGCGGGAAAATTACAATTTTTTATTCAAAATCAAATAAATCTTTTACTTTTATATTAAGATTATCAGCTATAATTTTCAATTTTGATATTGTGATATCAGTTTGTGCTGTTTCTACCAAACTTATCATTGAACGAGAAATACCGTTTACCCCTAAATCATCTTGAGTTAAATTTTTACTTGTTCTTAACTTTTTCAAGTGTTTTGCAAATTTTTGTAAATATCCCTTGTCCATTTAATTATTGTTAGTTATACTAGCATTAATCACAACTAATCACACTAGCAAAAGGGAGTGCAATATGAAAAATAACAATAATGTAAACCTTAGTGAACGTGCCTCTGAAATCGGTATTAAAATTGAACGTGTTTCAACCCTTATGGAGTTTATGGAAAGAGCCCTTGAAGGAGAGGTTGAAATTGAGCAAAAAAAATTAGTCAGTTTAAGTTATACAATTAATGATTACTTAACTGAAGTAACCAAAAAATTTGATGAACCGGAATGTATAATAAATGATAAATATGGAAACGACAAGGAGACTAATGAGGATAAATAAAAACTTCTGCCTTTAATATATTACCGTTTCCGGTTTACCTGTTTTTGGGTCTGCTGCCGTTAGTTTCAATTGCGGTGATGTTCCAAATGTTGTTAATATTTTTATTCTTATACTTTCTTGAGGCTGTAATATGCCAACGGATACATCAATTTTGTAATTTTCACTTTCTTTTTCTATTTTATTTTTTTTCAAATGCCCTTTTATTGCGGCAATAGGAGTACCCAATACCCCTGCTACCCAGCCAAGTCCTAAAGTAAACAATCCCAAGGGCCCCATAACTATCCATAATCTGCCGATTGATTTTTTCGCCCCTTCTTCATTTGCATTAAACGCTACTGTACCGCTTATTCCGTTTATTACTTGTGCATTTTTTATTTCTATATTTTCTCTTGATTGATTTGTTATTATATATTCATAAGCTAAGTATTTCTTTTTTAATTCGGATTTTAATATTAACTCTTCTCTTTTTACCGATAAGCCATCATTTATAACTGCAAAACATGTATTTTGAATTAAAAATAAAACTAAAATTAAAAATAATGATAATATTTTTTTCATACTTCTCTTTCTGTTTTTAATTATTTTCTCATCTTTTCAATAATTGAAGTAGTGGATTTGCCCTCTACAAAACTTATAAATTCTATTCTGCCTCCGTTTTCCATAATTCCTTTTGCCTCAGGCAAAGTTTCTATTGTATAATCCGCACCTTTTGTATGAACATCGGGTTTTATTTGAAGTAATAAGTTCAAAGGAGAATCTTCATCAAATAAAACTACATAATCAACACTTCTTAGAGCACTTAATACTTCAGCTCTGTCATTTTCATTATTTATGGGACGCCCCTCGCCTTTTATACTCCTTACTGATTTATCAGAGTTTAAAGCAACAATTAAAACATCCGCAAAACTTTTTGTTTTTTCTAAATACCTTACATGCCCGACGTGCAAAATATCAAAACAACCGTTGGTAGTCACAATTGTTTTTCCCTCTGAGCGAAGTTTATTTATTAAATTATCAATTTTGTTTCTTTTAATTAGCATATTTTCTCCAAAAAAATGCGGGCAAATAATAACATTTACCCGCACTTTAAAAACTATTTATTTTGTTGATTTTGATTTGCAAAAGATTGGCTCAATTCAGGGTTATCTTTTGCTGCTGCTCTTATTTTCTTTTGAATATTTTCAGGGTCATAGTTTTCGTCAAAATAATGAATTTTAGCATCTTTTCTCAAAGTTTCTATTTTATTTTTCAAAATATCAACTTTATCTTGGCTTTCAAGGTAGTTAATAATATCTTTTTTGGATTGTTCAAAAGAATATGTTCCGGCTTCTTGTCTATCGGTAACCATAATAATATGATAACCGTAAGGAGTTTGAACAACTTCACTTATTGTATTAGGAGCCATAGAAAATGCTTTATTGGCAAAAGGTTCAACCATTTCTTCTTTTGCAAAGAAACCTAAATCTCCGCCTCTCAATGCACTTGCAGTATCTTGTGATTTTTCTTTAGCAACTACAGCAAAACTTGACGGTGATTTTTTAACTTTTGCCTGTATTTCTTTAGCAACTTTTAGTTGTGCATTCATATATTCCTGAGTTTTTTCAATTAGTTCTTCATTGGTAATATTTTTATTTTCATTTCTTAATTTTGCTTTATATTGTTCGGGGTTAGCAGCAATTAAAATATGAGAAGCCCGAACTCTTTTCGGATATTTAAATTTATCCTGATTTTCATTGTAATATTTCTTTGCTTCACTTTCACCGACAGAAACCATTGCAATTGAATCTACAAACTTCTTTAATTTTATTTCATCTTCAATATCTTTTTTAAACTTTTCATAGCTTACTCCGTTTAATTTTAAAACTTGCATAAGCTGTTCTTTAGAACCGCCGTATCTGCCGATTATTTCTTTTTCCGCATTTGCTAATTCTTCTTTGGAAACACTTATTTTATTTTTTTCCATTTCTTCATTTAAAAGTGCTTTTATTATCAATTCTGATACAACTTTATCTCTCATCATAAGAGAAAAAAAGTTATCCATATCATTTTTCAAATCAATTCCCATCTGTGCAAACATTTGATTTGAAGTAACAGAAGCATAAGCATTATCGTACTCAGACTTAGTAATAACAGTATTATTTACTTTAATTAAATCAGTATCATTCTTTTTTATAGAACAACCCGTAAAAACAAATACTGCCAAAAGGGCAAATAATGCTATTTTTAATTTATTCATATATTTCTCCTTAGATTAACTAACCTTTATTATTTGGATTATAATCATATCCTATCTTTAAAATATGATAAAATAAATTAGACAGAATGTTAAATAATTCTTCAAAATTTAAATAAGCTCCGTTTAATAAAAGTATTCCTATACCGTCAGTGCAAGACTTTGGGGCTAAAGTATATTTAATATATTTCGTAATATTTTTATCAGCACTTGCACTTATTATATTCCATTCACCTTTAGACATGTTTGTATAAATTCTTATTGAATTATCAACTTCACGAATTAAAGAAATTCCCGCCTGAGTTGCAAGCAGTCTTAAATGAACTAATTTTATCAGATTTTCAACAGGTTCCGACATTTTAGAAAATCTGTCTTTCCATTCTGATTGTATTGCATCAAGCTGGGCTATTGATTTCACATCCGCTAAACGTTTATATTCAATCATTTTTTGTTCTTTAGAGCCTACCCACTCATCGGGAATAAATGCAGTAACATTTATGTCAACAATTGCGGGCTTATATTCAACTGATTTACCGTTTTGAAGTTCGTTAATCGCATCTTCAAGTAATTGGCAATATGTATCAAAACCGACATTAACCATTTGCCCATGCTGTTTTGTACCTAAAACATTACCGACTCCTCTTATTTCAATATCTCTCATCGCAATTTGATACCCGCTTCCGAGGGATGTAAATTCCTTAATATATTGCAGACGTTTAATTGCGTCCGATGAAAGATTTTTAGTGTCTTTATAAAGGCAGTAGCAAAAAGCCTGACGGTCGGTTCTGCCCACTCTTCCTCTTATTTGATACAACTGTGCAAGCCCGAACTTTTGAGCATCATGAATTATCATTGTATTTGCATTTTGTATATCAAGTCCCGACTCAATAATAGTGGTGCACAATAAAACATCATACTCGCGGTTTAAAAAGTCCGTCATAATCTGTTCAAGCTGACTTTTATCCATCTGACCATGAGCAACTGCCAGCCTTATATTTGGCATCAGATTTTTTAACTGCCGTGCAAATTCATATATACTTTCAACTCTGTTATACAGATAAAAAACCTGCCCTTCTCTTTCTATTTCATAATTTATTGCATTTTTAATAATATTTTCTTTAAATTCGCAAACAAATGTTTTAACAGGGAGCCTGTTTGTCGGCGGAGTATTAATTATACTCATATCTTTTATGCCGGATAAAGACATATAAAGAGTCCTCGGTATAGGAGTAGCAGACATAGTCAATATATCAATATTTTTCTTTAATCTTTTTAACTTTTCCTTATGTGCTACACCGAATTTATGCTCCTCATCTATTACAAGCAGTCCTAAATCTTTAAATTGAACATCATCTTGCAAAAGTCTATGGGTGCCTATTACAACATCAACTTCTCCTAAAATCAGTTTTTTTATAACATTTTTTTGTTCCTTAGCCGACTTAAATCTTGATAATAATTCAACTTTAACGGGGAAAGGTTTAAATCTTTCCGAAATCGTTTGATAATGCTGGAGGGCAAGAATTGTAGTAGGCACAACAACTGCCGCTTGTTTTGAAGACATAACCGCTTTAAAAATAGCTCTTATTGCTATTTCCGTTTTACCAAACCCTACATCTCCGCATATTAGCCTATCCATAGGCTTATCAGATTCCATATCCGCTTTTGTATCTTGGATTGCTTTCATTTGGTCGGGTGTTTCGGTATAACCGAATGCATCTTCCATCTCATATTGCCATATAGTATCAGGTTCAAACGCATATCCTTGAGAGATTTTTCTTAGGGCATAGAGATTAATTAAGTCTTGGGCAACATCTTCTACGGCCTTTTTAACTTTTGTTTTAGTGTTATTCCAATCGTTACCGCCCATTTTAGATAAAGGAGGCAGAACATTTCCGGAGCCCCTGTACCTGCACAGCATATTTATCTGCTCGGCGGAAATATGCAGTTTATCTCCGTGAGCGTATTCAAGAGTTAAATAATCTTTTTCTTCTCCGTCTATAAGCTGTTTTGATAATCCTTTAAATATCCCGATTCCGTGTACCATATGTACAATATAGTCGCCGTCTTTTATATCGTTCAAAGTTTCTATAAAATCAAGATTTTCACGCTTATAATTAAACCTTGTACCGGTTATTTCTTTTGAACGTTTATTAAAAAACTCTTTGTCCGTAATAATTATAAGTTTACAATCTTCAATAATACTGCCAGCAAGCGTTATATTATCCGTAATATAGACACTGTGTAAATCAGACATATTGTACGAATATGGAATTTCAAACTCTTTTAAAATTTCTTCTATTCTGTTTTTATAGTCTGTTGCGGTAATTATCCGATAATTTTGCTTCAATTTTTCACTTATAAAAGCTGCAATATCTTCCATTCCCGAAGCAAAATAAGGAACAAGCTCTGTTGTAAGTTCAATATTTATATCAAAATCTTCGGAAATAAAATTATCAAAATAAATTTTTTCAAACCCGCTCAGAGTTGTTAAAAATTCCTTTAAATTCAAATGGTTTATACCGGCTAAAGGCATTGTAAGATTTGTTGAAATATTTTCATTATACTGTTTTATAAGGTTTTCATCGGTTTGTTCATATCGTGATTTAAACTGGGTATAATCATCAAAAATAAAAACGTATTCTTTGGATAAAAGTTTTGAAATTGGTGCTAAATCGGGATTAAAATATGATTCATAATATTCTATACCCTCAAAATAGTTTTCTTGCTTAATATTTTCTATAATTTCCAATTGATTTTCATCATCTTTATCGGCAATTTTGTCAATCGGTTTATAGGAATTCATATCCAATATAAACTTATAGACAGGCTGAATGATTGCAATATCGGTTTTTTTTATACTTTTTTGAGAAGATGCATCAAAAAGTCTTATATCTGTAACTGTTTCTCCCCATAATTCCAAACGGACAGGATTATCATTCAAAGGAAATATATCAATAATATCTCCTCTTATACTGAATTCTCCTATATCGGCAACAAGTGTTTTTCTTTTATACCCGAGTTTTACAAGTTTTAGGGCAAGTTTATCCACATCAATATCTTCATTAAGTTTTATTTTTATATTATTTTTTTCAAAAAACGAATTATCACAAAACTTTTCAAACAGAGCCTTTTGCGGAATTATAATTATATTGTGTGATGCTTCATTACTAAGTATACTTACCTGTTTTGAATATTTGTAAAGATTTTTTGAATTAGAATCATAAATTGACCCATCCTGATAAGGAAAAATAACCGCATTAATCGAAAAAAGTTTCTTCAAATCATTCTGAAATTTCAAAGCCTGTTGTTCCGTTTCAACAACAAAAGCTATTTTTTTACGGTCTTTAACTGCAGCTTGTGCCAGTATTAATAACTTTGCACAGTTAGTTATACCGCTTAGTGCAAAAGAAGTCTTCTTTTTCAATAAAGCAGTTATTTTTTCGGAATAATCACAATTTAATTGTTTAATAAATTCTTGCATTATTTAATTTTAAAACTCTGAAACAATTTTATCAATTATATGAATGATGCTACAATAGATAATAAATATTATTATTTTTATATAGGGGAGTATGGAATGAAAAAAATCTTTATATTAATTTCACTGATTATATTTGCACTTGCAGGGAAAGCATACGCGGAAGGCATGGTTTTTGACCCTACCGAATTTGAAGTCGTGCCGGAAACAAATGAAATATCCGAACCGCCGAAAGAACTTCCCGAACATGTTCACTCTAACGCAAATATAAGTGAAGATACAAAAGAATCTCAAACTTACGCACAAAATGCAGTTTCAAGCCAATCTAACAGTTTTAACAACGCTTTATTTGAATTGGACAATGCTCAAGTTAATATCAGAAACGAATTGTTAGATTACAAAGCTAAATATCAGGAAATTGATACTCAATATCAATTAATCAAAGAACAAAGAAAAGTACTAGGCGAACAAATAAAATCAGTTGAAAGAAAAATCAGAGATATTGAAAAATCTAAAAACAACATAAGAAAAACAATGATATAATTATATAAACTCTTACATTAAGTAAGAGTTTTTTATTAGCTTAGGGAGAAAATATGAAAAAACAAGTTAATATTATTCTTGTTTCTTGCCTTTATATGTCAGGCATTATTGCATATTTTTCATCTTTTACTTTGGCTTATTTTTTAATTATCTCCGGCATTTTATTTATTTTACTTACAAAAAACATATTAAATAAACAATTATACATAATATTAACGCTTGTACTATTTTTCGGGATTATAAATTCCTCATGCCATATGTATTTACAAGATGATTTAACATCATACGCAAATGAAAATGCAAATATTAAAGCAAAAGTTATCTCTATTCCCACAAATAATATTGATACAAGAACAAAATTTTATGCAAAAGTGTATACGGTAAACAATAAGAGCGTAAATGCAAAGTCATTAATTACTATTAATGATAAAAAAGAGAATTATAAAAAAATAAAAATCGGCGATACTATAAACTTAAAAGGTGATATAAGGATACCGCAATATGCGAAAAACCCGTCACAATTTGATTTTTCAAAATATTTGCAATACAGAAAAACTTTTTCTTTAATATACGTTAAGGAAAATTGGCAAATCACAGGGCATGCAAATGATTTTTTAGGGAAATTTCTAAGAAAATTAAATGATACAAGAACAAATATAATTAATATACATGCCCAAAATATAAAATCACCGATGCTTGAAATATTAGGCGGTATTATCTTTGGAGATGATGCTGTTAATCCTGATGAAGATACAAAAAACTCATTTATAAATTCGGGGATTTTTCATATACTTGCCGCATCAGGAATGAATGTTACTTTAATTTTCGGTATTTGGTTCTTTTTTGCAAAAAATTTGAGATTTAATTATAAATTTTCAATAATAACAGGCATTCTGCTAATATTGTTTTATACTTGTATGACAGGCTTCGGACCTCCTATAATTAGAGCCTTTCTAATGCTTACGTTAATACTTATCGGCAAACTTATTAACCGTTCAACTTCAACAATATCATTAATATTTTTGGTGGCATTTTTAATGCTGATATATAATCCCTTAATGCTTTTGGATATAGGGTTTCAATTATCATTTCTTGTAACTTTTGCATTAATATTAAGTGCCCCTTTAATAACATTTAATTTCAAATTTAAACCTCTAAATTATATTTTTGGTGCTTGTTTAATACCTTTAATTGCACAGATTTATGCCGCACCTTTACAAATGTATTATTTTAATACTTTTACAATATATTCCGTTTTTGCAAATATTGCTATTGTTCCTGTTTTAAGCATTGTTTCTTTTATCGGTTTTATCAGTTCAATAATTGCTTTAATTAATCCGATTTCGGATAAAATATGCTTTATAGCTGATTTTATTCTTAATCCGTTGTTGATTTATATAGTAAAAATTGCTCAATTCTTCTCTAAACTTCCGCATTCAATAATAACAACAAGTAAGCCGATGCTAATACAAATCTTTTTATACTTTGCCATAATAATTTCAATCACATGTGTATTAAGATACAAATTGTATTACAAGAAAATTTTATGCCTGATTTGCACAATGTGTATAATGTTTTTAATTACTTTTATAAAAATAGAAAATAATAACCCCGAAATAATATTTTTCTCGGTAGAAAATGCAGACGCAATATTATTAAAAGCTCCGAACAAAGACTATTTCTTAATTGATACGGGAAAAGCCCCATATCTGAATTCTTCTACTCAAGCAAAGAATATAATAATAAAATATTTAAAAGACAGAGGAATTAACAAACTTGAAGCACTTATTTTAACTCATTTTGACGCTGACCATGCCGGAGGAAGCATTGATATCCTTGAAAATCTTAAAATTAATAATATTTACATTACCGATGTATATGAAAATACAATACTTTCAGAAAATATAATAAAATATATTAAAGATAAAAATCTAAACTCTAAAGTAATAAAAGAAGAAACACCGATATATAACAAAGACAATTTTAAATTAAATCTAATAAAACCCAAAGGCGGACAAATAAAAACAGAAAATCAAAAATCACTGTTAACGCATTTAAATTACGGAGCCCAAAATATTTTATTTATGGGAGATGCGGATAATCAGTCATATATGATTTTACCCGATAAATACAAAAAAGATTTATCAATAATAAAGCTCGGACACCACGGAGCAAAAGGAACAGTCAATAATGAAATGACTAAAAATGCAGATTTATTTGTTATATCAACAGGTAAAAATGTATATAACCATCCGAACCCGGAAACAATCAATACTCTTGAAGAAAATAATAAAAAATATCTGAGAACCGATTACCATAATGCAATAAAAGTAATTCTTAACGAAAAACAATATAAAATCAGTGTATTTTCTCCAAAAAAGAAAAAGTTTGTAAATATATATTAAGTAAAGTTAAAACAAAATGACTTTACAACTAAAGTTCATTAAAAATATGTCGATAATATGTGTGTAACAAACTATTAGGAGAAAAGACATGGCAAACATAGATCCTTTAAAATTCGGAGTGACCGGCAATCAATATTACAGACCCGAGACAAATGATGATGCCGACAAAAAATTAACACAAGAAAACAAACATGGAGAAAAACAAGAAAAACAAATTTCGTCAAAAGATGTATTGGCATTTTTAGAAGCAAAAAATGCAGCATTTGTACCTATTGTAGCACCAAAAGTGCTGGAGCCGTCAAAATACGTCTCAAAAGAACAAGAAGCACGTATAGAAGAGTTTATGAAACAGTTTGAAGCCGATTATGATGAAGCTGTTGCCATAGCAAAAGATGAATTTGGAATTTCATCCGAAGCTGCCGGAGAAGTGGCACTGGCCTACATTGATTCAACATACTAAGTTTTTTTCTCCAATCTCAAATATTGTTTGTTATTTTTCACAAAGACTGCATGTGATTTGCGGTCTTTTTTTTATGTTATAATATTTTCAAATACATAAAAAGGAGGTTAAACCTGTGGGTTATAAAATTTTAAACAAAGTTGAATTGTGCCCGAATCAATATGAATTAAAGATAGAAGCACCTTATGTAACAAGGAATGCAAAAGCAGGGCAATTTATTATATTCAGAGTTGAAGAACAAGGTGAAAGAGTACCGATAACAATAGCTGATGTAGATAGAGAACAAGGAATATTAACAGTAGTTTTTATGGCAGTCGGTTATTCAACAAAAAAACTTGCCATGCTTGAAGTAGGCGATGAAATAGTTGACGTTGTAGGGCCTTTAGGCAAACCTACCGAAATTGAAAAATACGGTACTGTTGTTTGTGTAGCAGGAGGTTATGGTGCGGCTCCTTGTTATTTAATTTCTAAAGCATTCCATGATGCAGGCAATAAAGTACACATGATTACCGGTGCAAGAAATAAAGATTTATTATTCTGGCAAGAAAAAATGAAAACGGCTTGCAGTGAACTCCATGTTGCAACAGATGACGGTTCACTCGGACACAAAGGCTTTGTAACCGAAGTATTAGCTGAAATTATGGAAAAAGAAAAGGTTGACTACGTTATAGCAGTAGGACCTATGCCGATGATGAGAGCAGTTGCAAACTTAACAAGAGAAAAAGGCATTAAAACAGAAGCTTCCATGAACCCTATTATGATTGACGGAACAGGAATGTGCGGTGCATGCAGAGTTACCGTTGGCGGTGAAGTTAAATTCGCATGCATAGACGGCCCTGACTTTGATGCTCATAAAATTGATTTTGATGAAGTTATCAACAGAACAAAAATCTATAAAGATGAAGAAAGAAAAAGAAGCGAAAACTGCAATCTTTTAAAACAAGCACAAGCAGTAAGATAAAGGAGAGTGTTGTGAGTAATAATAAAATACCAATTTGCCCTCTAATGAGTGCGGGAAGTGAAGTAAACGTTGTATGTGCACAAGAAAATTGTGCGTGGTATATGAAAAATTATAAAACTTGCTCGGTATATTTGTTAGCACACAATGCAGTTTTAGATATAAAAGAAAAACAAGCACAAAAAACACCTCAATAAGAGGTGTTTTTTATAACAGAAAATAATATAAAATTAAAAATAAAAATTAAAGTCCATTGCAAAATACAGTTAAACTTTTTAGCGAGGCATCGGCAAAGCGAGGACTGTTTGACGACCGCCAGGTCGGAGTTCCGCAGCTTGAGCCGAGCTTAGAAGTTATCTGTACGGAGCAGCCGGACGAAGTTTTTATTTTTAATTTTATTTTCTTATTTATTATTTTATTTATTTTAATTTATATAAGCGTTAACAAGTTTTTTTACTTCATTTGCCGGAACCGCAAAACCTATACCGATATTTGATTTATTGTTATCAGGATTAAAAATAGACTGGCTTATACCTATAACTTCACCGCTTGCATTTAAAATAGGACCGCCTGATGAACCGGGATTAATTGCGGCATCTGTTTGAATTTTATTTTTTTCATAGTCTATTCTTGAAACAATACCTGTTGTTAAAGTACCGTTGAATCCAAAGGGATTACCTATAGCAAGAACTTTCTGCCCAACTTTAACTAACGATGAATCTCCAAGCTTTATAGTAGGCAGTGGGTTTAAAGGTTTTATTCTCAACAGTGCTAAGTCTCCGTTTTTATAATCGGAAGGTATTCGTTCCGCCTTATAAGTTTCACCTTTTGATGTTGTTACTTCTATATATGAAGAGTTATCCACAACATGAGAACTTGTTAATATTATTCCGCTCTTATTGATAATGCACCCTGTTCCGCTTGAAAGCCCGTCCGTCATTTGAGCTTCCACAAGAACAATTGCGGGGTTTATTTTCTCGTAAACAGTGACGTTAATGAATTCTTCACCTTTATAATCATTATCTTTTGAATATACGACATTATTTATCATTATTCCGCTTACAAAAGATACTATTAACACTATTATTACCGATAATAATTTCCAATGTTTCGACATACTAACCTTTATCTCCCTTACACTGATATTTAACATTTATTTTTTAATAATCGCATTAGCAATAAAGTGTGTAATTTTGACAATTAAACCATTTATTATAACTTCAAATTAAGTATAAAATATTGTTATAATACTTTGTTTTATTTTATAATTTTATAGAGGGAATATGCTGGAAACTATATTAAAAAGTAAATTAGTAAAGACAATGGAAAATATTGCGGGCAAAGAAAATGTACTAAGCTCCAAAGAAGACCTCTATGTCTATTCAACAGATTCAACCAACATTACAAATCAAGATGAACTTGCTCAAGCGGTAGTATTTCCGAAAACAACAGAACAAGTCAGTGAAATACTAAAATACGCAAATAAAAAAACCGTTCCGATAATAGCAAGAAGTGCGGGAACAAATGTATGCGGTGCATGTCTGCCAAAAAAAGGCGGAATTATTCTTGATTTTTCAAAAATGAATAAAATTATAGAAATAAATAAAGATAATCTTATATGCAAAGTTGAACCGGGTGTTATTGTTGAAGATTTACAAAAAGCAGTTGAAGAATATGATTTATTTTACCCGCCCGATCCTTCAAATTTAAAAGTATCAATGATAGGAGGAAGTATCGGATTGTCCTCCGGCGGACCTCATACATTCAAATATGGTTCAACAAAAGATTTTATTATTGATTTAGAAGTTGTACTTGCTGACGGAACTATAATAAACACAGGGTGCGAATGCTCAAAAAACGTAACGGGCTACAATTTAACCCAGCTTTTTATAGGTTCGGAAGGAACTCTTGGTATAATTACACAAGCTACTGTCAGATTAATTCCCAAGCCCGAAGCCAAAAGAGTTATGCTTGCTTATTTTAATACATTAGAAGATACCTCAAAAACTGTTAATGACATTATTTCAAACTTGATAACTCCTTCCGTTATAGATTTGATGGACAAAAATACACTCCAAACAATTGAAAGTTTCTATCCGTCAGGCCTATTAACCGATAAAGAAGCAGCTCTTTTAATTGAAATTGACGGTTTTAATTCGACATTAGATGAACAGTATCAAAAAATAATAGAAATTTGTCAAAACAATAATTCGTCATATATACAAACCGCAAAAACAAAAGAGGAAGAAGAAAAAATCTGGATATCAAGACGTTCATCTTTCGGGGCTACGGCAAAGCTTGCACCAAATGTTGTAACGGAAGATGTTGTTGTGCCAAGAGAAAATATTGTTGCCCTCGTCAGGGGAATAAGCATTATATGTAACAAATATGAGCTTAAAACTTGTATAATGGGGCATATCGGAGACGGAAACATTCATCCTAATATTGCACTTGATTTAAGAAACCCTAAAGAAAAAGAAAACTTTTTAAAAGCGAAAGAGGAGCTTTTTAACTTAGCAGTCAGTTTAAGAGGCACTCTTTCGGGCGAACACGGAATAGGATGTGAAAAATCGCAGTTTATCACTAAAGCGGTGGCACCTGATACTCTAAAATTAATGAAACAAATAAAAAAACTTTTAGACCCTAAAAATATCTTAAATCCTGATAAAATTTTTTCGGAGGAATAATGACATACTGTATAATTCAATCAACTACGGCGAGTGAAGAAGAAGCAAAAACGATTGCAAAACAGCTTGTTGAAAAAAAACTTATTGCCTGCTGCAGTATTATTCCTAAAATAACCTCAATTTACACTTGGCAAGGCAAAATAAATGAAGATAATGAAGCCTTAATGATTATGAAAACAAAAGCAGAGCTTTATTCAAAAGTTGAAAAAGAAATAAAAAAACTGCATAGTTACGAAGTTCCCGAAATAATTTGTATCCCGATAAATTCAGGCAGTAAAAAGTATTTAAATTGGATAGATGAGCAAACATAATTTTAGTTACAATATTTAATATTGCTTATAAATTTTATCAATTTCAATCTTTAAAATTTTTTAATATATATATATTTAATGAGGAATTTGATATGGTTTCAGCAATAAGTAACAATTATAATATTACAAATACCCCCCCCCGAAATGTAAATTATACAAGGGAATTAGAAAAAAGTTCCTGGTTTAAAGATTGGATAGAAGATAAAGATAAAATCTGTACCGATGGTAAAGATGACGGAAAAATATCCTTTAAGGAAGGAGCAGCATCCTTTGGAAAAGGGCTTATTGGAATAGTTAAATCCGTTATTAAACATCCCATAGCAACAGGATTGACAATTGCGGCAGGTACTGCATTGACTGTTGCAACAGGAGGAGCTGCACTGCCATTTCTTGTCGCAGGCGGAGTAACTTTAGGTGCAGGACAAGTCGGCTACGGAATATATAAAGCATCAACCGCAGATACGGACGGAGAAGCTAAACAAGCGTTTGAAAATATAGGTAACGGTACTTTTACTATTGCAGCTTCGGTATTTTCATCTAAGGCTGCATTGAAAACAGCTTCAAAAGCGGGTGTATCAGGTGCAAAAGGTTATGAAGACTTAAATATATTACAGGCTACGGCAAAATGCTTTAAAACAGCTCCTGAATCCGTTGTACAAAGCGGTTTAAATATCAAAGGAAACGTTTTAACTTCAATAACAGGAAATATTCATGCTAATTCAAATGCCTTAAGAAAAGGGCAAGTTGAATATATGAGTAAAGCTAATGAAGCTCAAGCATACAGATTTAACCCGAACGGTACGGAAGAAGAAATTCTTGCCAATAATCCCGGGGTATTTAAAAACGAGAACGGACAATATTGCATTCCTAATAAATGGAATCCTAATGAACCATATATTATAGATACATCAAAAGAACAAATGATTATGATGTATGACGGAACAAGCGATATGGCTGTATGTGACGGCGGGGTATTTAAAGGTTCTTACGTCGATACCGGAGCTTTTAAAACATCAGGTCAATTAAATTATCAAAATCCTGCAAACTTAGATTACGGGAAAGTTGTAAATGTCACCAAACAAGCACCCGGAGCCTTTAAAATAGTACCTGAAGGCACTACAGTAAAGACTCTTGAAGGAATTAGAACTGTCGGCGAAGGTGAAGTAATAGCTATTGACCATACAGGCAGTCCTTATGTAACTAAAGCTTCAAATATATTAAAAAGAAATATACCTTTTGATACAGAAAATTCCATTAAAGGTTTTGAAACATTAAAAAAATTTAGCGGGCAATAATAATAGAAATCCTCAATTAATAAAAACAGTATCCTGGCATTGGATACTGTTTTTTATATGAAATATCATATATAATATGTAAAAAGGGGAAAAGATTATTTTCGGATTTTTAAAAAAAGAAAAAGAACCGCAATACTCGGTAAAAATGCTTTATGACAAATCTAAACCTTTAACAAAAAGAAATGTCATAGAATTTTTGCGTAACTGCGGAATTGAAGTTAAGACAAACACCAAAGCTCGCGGTAATCAAGGTCTATATCAAAAAAACAGAATAGATTTATCCCGCAATATCAAAGATGATAAAGCAATAGCTGTTCTTGTACATGAATTTGCACACCATATACATTCTAAAATTGATAAAGATTTTATCAAAAATTCAGGAACATTAGAAAAACTTTTTGATACTAAAGATATTGAAAATATCAAATCAGAACTTATAAATGTAACAAGATTAACCGACAAAAATTCAAGATTAACAGTATTTTTAGACGCAAAAGAAGAAACCGCAAAAACAATAAAATCAATGCAAAGTGCAATAAAACGAGAATATCCCGACTTTTTAAGGTCAAAAAAATTTCCTGAATTTGAGCGATATATAAAAAACTCCGAAGCAAAATATCTTGTAAAATATGATGCCATAAGGATAATGAAAGGATTTTTCTTTAAAAAAGAACATATTTTAACGGTTAAAAATTTGGAAAATGATTTTCCCGACATGCCAAAAGCCTTTCAAATTTATATAAGACTATGTTCTATGCAGAGAAAACAATCTAAACTTGCAAGGAGAATAAATAAATTAACAAAATATTACGAAAAACCTACAGAGCTCTTTGCAAGATATGTTTCAGGATATTTTATGACACCTGAAACAATTGAAACTGTTGCACCAGCTACAACAAACAGATTTTTAGAACTGCTTGATAAAGGATACTATAAAGAGTTAAAAGATTTATTTGATATATTTCAAAAAAAATATTAAAATCAACTTATGAAGCAAGTGACGGCATATGTTCATACTCACTGGGACCGAGAGTGGTATCGGGAATTTGATGAATTCAGATTAAGGTTTATTGAAGTTTTTGACAATGTTCTTGATATGCTGAAATCAGGTGAACTGCCCTGTTTTTATTTTGACGGTCAGACTGCTGCGTTAGAAGATTATCTTGAAATAAGAAGTGAAAAACTCCCGTTAATAAAAAAATTAATTAAAGAAAAAAAACTAAGAATTGGTCCTTTTTATTGTTCTTCCGACAGTTTTTTAGTTTCGGGCAAATGTTTAATGAAAAATCTTGAACTTGGTATAGACTACGCAAAAAAGCTTGGTGAAACGGAATTTATAGGGTATATTGCAGACAGTTTCGGTCACAGTAAGGATATTCCGATATTACTTAAGCACTTCAACATTGATAAAGCCTGTTTGTGGCGGGGCTTAGGCAATTTAAAAGCCGACCTCGATTGGAACGGAATAAAAGTAACAAATCTTATCCAAGGCTATTTTCAAGACTTTTTAAACCTTGATAAACCGATTGAAGAAAAAGCACAACTATTAAAAAAATATCTTGATAAAATCGCATTAAAAAGCGGTGAAAATGTACTGCTTCCGATAGGAGCCGACCATTTAGCAGTTACAAAAAACATAAAAGAACAAATAAAAGCATTAAATAAAATTTATTCCGAATATAAAATATACATAGCAACTCCTTTTGAATATTTTGAAAAAATACAAAAACGTCAAAAGATAAAAGGCGAGTTTTTAGAAAATTCCCTAAACTTTATTCTGCCGGGGGTTTATTCAACAAGGCTTGATATAAAGCAGGCAAATGCTAACTCTCAGCACATTCTCTCTGATATAGCAGACCCATTAGAGCAAATTGCAAGAAAATATTTTAAAGTAAAAGACAGAAGCTCTGAAGTAAATTACGCATATAAACTTTTAATAAAAAACCACGCTCATGACAGTATTTACGCTTGCAGTTTGGATAGCGTATGTGATGAAGTAATTGAAAGATTTAAAAAAGTTGATACGGTATCAAACGGAATAATAAAACGTACAATAAGAGATTTATCCGATAATAATGCTCCTTTAGCAGTAATAAATTTATCAAAACACCCTTATACGGGAGTAATAAAGGTTATAACGAATAAAAAACTTGATTATTTAAAAGTCGGAAGTTATAAAGGTTTTACAGACGATAAGCTTTACGATATAAACCAAATTCCGATAACAGAGGATTATACAACATTATATGAATATTTAATCGACGTAAAAAACTTGCCCGCTATGTCTTTAACACATATCAGCGAAAAATATCTCTGCAAAGAAAATTATTTAAAAACGGGTAAAAACTTTATTGAAAACAATAATATAAAACTTGAAATAACAAACAGTAAAATTACAATAACAGATAAGCAAAAAAAACAAAAATACAGTGATTTCATAACAATATACGATTTAGGGGATATCGGCGACAGTTATAATTTCGGAGCACTAAAAAATGATAAACCCGTAAAGGCAAAACTAAAATCATCAAAATTGAAAGTTTCAAATCAGCTTTTAGCAAATATGGATTTGATTTTTGAAATAGATATCCCGTCAAAATCAAATAAAATCGGCAGAAGTAAAAAAACTTGCAAGCACAAAATTTATCTAAATGCCATTTTATATAATCAGTCAAAACATATTGAATTTAAAGCCAATTGGATAAATAAAAGCAAAGACCATATTTTAAAAATTTCTTTTAATTTAAAAGAAAAAATTTATTCAACAATAAATGAAGACCTTTTCAGCACGGTTGAACGCCATTTTGACCCTGATTTTAATATAAATAAATATCTTCAGGCTCCAAGAGGTAAGGAAATAAAACCAAATACATCGCCAATGCAAAGATTTATGATGACACAAGGCTTTGGGCTTATCACAAAAGGACTAAGCGAGTATGAAATAACAAAAAACGCTGTAAATTTAACCTTGCTTCGTTCAATTGGAATAATATCTAACCCCCATAATCCTACTCGAGGAACACCTGCGGGCCCGCCTATAGAAACGCCCAAAATGCAGTGTTTAGGCGAAAATAAAGCTGAATTTGCTCTGACATTCACAAATTCCGAAGAAGAAATATACCAAATTACTGATAAATACTATAATTTTATTATTTCTTTAAATACAAATAAAACTGATACAAAATTTCAGTTATAAAATTAAAACAGTTGATTTAATCTTATTTTCAATATAATATCTTAATGGATAAATTAAGGTAGATAGGGAAGTTATTCTGCTTTTGGAGGGAAAATGTCAAAAAGACGAGTAGTTGTAACAGGTATGGGATGTGTAACTCCTTATGGTATAGGAGTCAATAAGCTTTGGGAAAACCTGATAAACGGCAAAAGCGGAATAACGGAACATCACTTAGATAAAGAAAAACACCTTGTAAAAGTTGCGGGACAAGTACCTGAAGATATAAATGTTGAAGCATATATTGACCCAAAAGAAGCAAAAAGACTCGATAAAAGTATAATTTATGCTCTTATCGCAGCAGAAGAAGCTTATAAAGATTCGGGTTTAGACTTATCAAAAGAAGATTTAACAAGAATAGGAACAATCGTATCAACGGCAGCAGGCGGACTTGTTGTTGTAACAACGGGTTACGAGGATATGATGAAAAGAGGTTTTCATAAATGCTCGCCGTTTACCGTTCCTATGATGATAGCAAATATGGCATCAGGAAAAGTATCAATAAAATTTGGATTAAGAGGCCCGAGCAAAGCTGTATTATCCGCTTGTGCAACAGGAGCACATTCTGTTGGCGACTGCTATCGTACAATACAATACGGAGATGCCGATATAATGTTCGCAGGCGGTGCCGAATCAAGTGTTTGTGATTTCGGATTAGGGGCATTCACCAGTGCCAGAACCCTTTCAAAGAGTACCAGACCCCCTCATGAAGTATCAAGACCTTATGACAAAGACCGCGACGGGTTTGTATTATCTGAGGGCGGAGCAGTGTTAATACTTGAAGAAAGAGAACACGCACTTAAACGTGGTGCAAGAATTTATGCGGAATTAACAGGCTACGGACAAAGCTCCGACGCTTATGACATGGTAGCCCCAGACCCCGAGGGAAAAGGAGCTGAACTTGCTATTCGCAACTGCTTAAAAGAAGCAAATAAACAGCCTAAAGATGTTGATTATATTAATATGCACGGAACAAGCACTCATTTGGGCGACTTAGCAGAGTCTAATACGGTTGCAAGGATATTCGGCGACAGAAAAGAAAACACAAATCTTTGTGTAAGTTCGACAAAATCTATGACGGGTCATATGCTTGGTGCGGCAGGTTCAACGGAAGCTATTGTTGCAGTTAAAACAATAGTAGAGGGTATAGTTCCGCCTACTATTAATTTGGTTAATTTAGACCCTGAAGCTGCCGATTTGGATTATGTGGCAAATAAAGCAGAACAAAAAGACGTTAAAGTTGCACTTTCAAACTCATTTGGCTTCGGCGGTCATAATGCTGTTTTAATGTTTGAAAAGGGTTAAAAATTTATTTAATTTTCCTTAATACTTCAACTATGCGTTTTGAAGCAAGACCGTCGCCGTACGGGTTTACAGCTTCTGACATACGTTTATATTCCGTTGTATCATCAAGCAATAATTGAACGGTTGAAACTATTTTATTTTTATCAGTTCCGACAAGTTTTACCGTGCCGTATTCAACAGCTTCGGGGCGTTCAGTTGTATCTCTTAAAACTAATACAGGTTTACCGAGTGAGGGGGCTTCCTCTTGCACTCCGCCCGAGTCCGTTAGAATAATATGCGACTTTTTCATTAATGCACAGAACTGTGCATACTCTAAAGGTTTTATTAAATGTATTCTTTCAACTTTGTCCAATAACTCATAAACAGGCTTTTGAACGTTAGGGTTCGGATGAACGGGGTAAACCACTTGAATATCATTGTTTTTTTCAACCAATTCCAAAACCGCTCTGCATATATTTTTTATAGGTTCGCCAAAATTTTCGCGTCTATGGGATGTTAAAAGTATTGTTTTTAAATCATCTTTTAAACCTATATCGTTTAAATCCGCCTTAACATTTTCAACCGTATAAAAAAGAGCGTCAATTACGGTATTACCCGTTTTATAGATGTGTTCTTTTGGTATCTGTGATTTTATCAAATTCTCGCAAGATTTATCAGTCGGGGCAAAATAATATGTACAGACACTGTCAACGAAAACTCTGTTTATTTCTTCGGGGAAAGGGTAATATTTATCAAAAGTTCTAAGCCCCGCTTCAACATGCCCGACGGGCACTTTGGCATAAAACGCACTCAATGCCGCCGCCATTGATGTTGTAGTATCACCGTGAACCAAAACAATATCAGGTTGTACTTTTTCAATAACTTCTTTTGTTTTTAAAAGTACATCCGATGTAAGCGACCATAAATTTTGATTATCTTTCATAATATCAAGGTCAAAATCAGGTTTTATATTAAAAAGTTCAAGGACTTGGTCTAAAATTTGCCTGTGCTGAGCAGTTACACAAACAATACTTTCAAGACAATCGGAGTTTTTTTCGATTTCTTTTACCAAAGGAGCCATTTTTATAGCCTCAGGTCGGGTTCCGAATATTGTTAATACTTTTATTTTATTGCTCATATTAAATATTTATCGCCTCTCTGACTCTTGTCATTGTTTTTTCAGCCTCACAAGACGCTTTTTTACAGCCCTCGTTTATAATATCACAAACTTTATCGATATCTTTTACGAATTCAAGCCGTTTTTGTCTTATTGGGGCAAATTTTTCATTAATAATTTTACCTAATTGCCGTTTACAGTCAGCACAGCCTCTTTGCCCTGCTTTGCATTCAAATTCAACTTGCTTAGTTGTTTCATTATCTGCAAAAATTTCATAATATTTATATGCAACCTCGCATTTATCGGGGTGTCCGGGGTCATCTTTTCTTGCTCTGCTTCTATCTGTAATACATTGCATTATTTTCTTTTCGGTCGTTTGCTCATCATCAGATATTTTAATATCGTTTTGGAACGATTTACCCATTTTTTGCCCGTCAACACCCATAAGCAACGGAACTTGAGTCAGTTTTGGAATAGGCTCCTTAAAAAGTTCCGTTTTATAAATATTATTAAATCTTCTTGCAATATCTCTTGTTATTTCAAGATGTGCCAATTGGTCAACCCCGACAGGAACAACAGCACCATTCATCGCCATAATATCGGCTGACATTAAAATCGGATAACCTAAAAGTCCGTAGCTCAATTGAGGCATATTTTCGCTTTTGTCTCCGTCTTTATTTTTTAGAATTTTAACCATATCTTTTAACGTAGGGTCACGTTCCACCCAGTTATTAGGTGTTATCATACTTAATAAAATATGGAGCTCTGCTATCTGAAGCACGTTTGATTGAAAATAAATTGTCGATTTATCAGGGTCAATACCGCAAGCAAGCCAATCCAAAACCACATCAAGTTTATCCTGCTTGAGATTTTCGGTCTTATCATACTTTGTAGTCAGTGCATGCCAGTCTGCAACAAAGTAGAAACAGTTATATTCGTTCTGCAAACTTACCCAATTAGTTAAGACTCCCATATAATGTCCCAAATGGAGTTTTCCTGTTGAACGCATCCCTGATACTAAATTTAATTTCACCACTAAACAAACCTTTTATTCTATTTTCAATCAATATTATACACAAAATTAAGTAAAAATGTTTCTATATATTTTAAAATAATATCAGAAATTTCAAATTCAATAAAAATAACCATTCCCCCCCCCGACATCAAAATTGCTATTATTATTGATTTTCAAGATTATATATATTATACTGTTGGTACATTACCTGAGGAATAAGAAATATTATGAAAAAGAAGTTCTTATCTGCATTAATTTTAAGTACAGCATTTTTAACAATACAAACAGCTTCAAACGCCCAAACTCCTTGGCAAGACCAAGGTGAAGTTACTCTTAATGAAGATGTGACAATAAACAGCACAGATGATGCACCTCCAAAACAAGATGGCAACTTAACAATTGACGGACAAGGACACGGTGTTACAAGCGGTACTCAAGAGGAAAACGGGCACGGGTTTCAATTCTATAATGAGGAATCACAAGGCAAGAATGAAAGTGCCAGCTATTATGATATTACAGTTAAAAATGTCGGGAAATATGAACTAAAAGATGAAAAGAGTGAAACTTCTCAGGAAATTACAATTCTTGATGAAAGCGGAAACAAAACAACAAAATATTTAAATGTAACAAATGAAGGGTTTAAAAATTTTGAATATGATAGTGAAAATTCTACGCATCACGTAGCCAGCCCATCTGAAAACACTTCTGTTTTATATTCCGAAAGTAAAAATTTTAATATAGAAAATAGTGTATTTACAAACAATAAGTTAATACAACACAAAAATGGAGCAAATGGCGGGGCCTTAAGATGGGAGGCTCCTTGGATAGAAGAAGAGGAAGAAGCTAAGGGAGTTACCGTTAAAAATAGCGTATTTATAAATAATTCGTCAAAATCAACCGACCCCAATAAAGGTAAGGGTCAACTGCCATATGAAACAGAAGTTCAAGGCGGTGCTTTATACTTAGACGGAACCGGATATGATGATAACCCAAGTAATAAGTTATTAATAGAAAATTCTTACTTTTTAAATAACTCTGTTAACGGCAAAGATGTAAGTATTTTGACGGGCGGCGGTGCCGTTGCATTAGGCGGGTTTATGGATTGTGTAATCAAAAACACATACTTTGGAGGTAACTCTTCTGAAGCTATAAAAAGCTATGGCGGAGCCTTATTCTTAGATAATAATTATTATGATGCCGAAACAGTTGATATAATAAACAGCGTATTTGAAAATAACAAATCTATAGGTTCATACGGCGGATACGGCGGTGCACTCGGGGCGTACCATAATACATCAATCCAAAATTCGTTATTTATAAATAACCATGTTGAAGGTCCTACCGCAAAAGGTGGTGCCGCATACTTTGAAAGCCGAGATGACGAAGGTGGTTACAATCAATTTTTCTTTGAAGTTGATAACACAACTTTTGAAGGCAATACGGTTAAAATAAGCGGTGAAAGTGCATCTCCCGATGATTTTGATAATGATGAATTTGAAAAAGGAAATGGTGATACGTATGAATACGGTGAGGGAATAACTGATAAAGCATCCGGCGGAGGTGCTATATATAACGAAAATACTGCACGAACAACAATAAAAGATTCCAGCTTCATAAATAACAAAGTAGTTGGTGAAAATGCCTCAGGAGGTGCAATATTTAACGCTAAAGATGCCAAACTTGTTATTATTGCCGAGAATAAAGATGTTATATTTGAAGGCAATAAAGCGGGAGAATCGGAAGGCAGTTTAGAATCAAGCGGTATTACTGATAACGGTGGTGAAATTTCCTTAAATGCAAAAGCGGGACACGCTATTCACTTAAATGATAAAATAACTTCTTATAATGACAATGCTGATGGTGTTATTAACATTAACAAATATCGTAATTTAAAAGATGAGTGGCTTGAAGAATGGGGCGAAGAAGCACAAGGTACAAAAGAAGATTATAACGGAACCGTTATATTGAATGCCGATATGACAGGGTATAAAGGAACGGTTAACCTTGAAGGCGGTACTCTTGCAGTCGGAAGCGGTGTACCTATTAGCGACACGGGTGAAGTTAAACTATTTACTGGTGCTAAAGAATTTAATGTTAATAACGAATCAAATTTAGATATTTCGGCAGATAATCGTATTGCTACATACAATTT